>CAMWRR010000051.1 GCA_947176715.1 uncultured Rikenellaceae bacterium
CTCGGTGTTGGAGTGACGTAGCGAATATAGCTCGTAGGCCCGCGACACCGCTTTCATGAAACGGTCGAACGAGAACGGTTTGACCAGATAGTCTATGGCCGCCAGATCGAACCCCTCCAAAGCGTGGTTCTGGTATGCCGTGGTGAATATCAGCATGGGTGGGTTGGTCAGGAGCGATGCCAGCTCCAAGCCCGATATATGCGGCATGTTGATGTCCAGAAAGAGCAGATCGACCTGCCCGTTCTGCAACACGCTTATGGCCTCCACGCCGCTGGCGCAGGTATCGAGGCTGTCGATGAACGGTACTTTGGCACAAAAAGCCTTTATTATCTCCAATGCGAGCGGTTCGTCGTCTACGGCTAAACATTTCATCTCTTACAGGTTGAGTCGTCTGTTGTCGTCCGGAACTTCGGGGACGATACTATGTAAAGCGATACGGCGTTACACGTTAGGATTGTCGTCGCCGTTGTCGCTACTCAAAGGTATCGACAAATATACGAAAAATTCACCGTTCCTCTCTTCGGCTCTGAAAGCGTGCTTTTCGGGGTAGAGTAGCTCTAACCGGCGTTTTATGTTCCTGATACCTAATCCGCCCGCGTTATCATCCTTTTTCTCTATGCCTACTATCCGGTTCTTTACCTCCATGACCAACCGTCCGTCGCCTATCTTCAGTTTTATGTCTATGTACGACGCTTCGGATGAGTCTATACCGTATTTGAACGCGTTCTCTATCAACGGTATGAGCAATAGCGGCTCTATGCGGTATGGTTCCGTGGTCCCCTCTTTTACGAACGTCAGTTTCGTCTTGTCGGTAAGACGCAACTGTTGCAGCCCCAAGTAGTTCTCTATCACCGATATCTCGTCGGAGAGCGACACGCTGCTACGGTCGGTCTCGTAGAGCATGTATCTCAGAATGGACGATAGTTTGAGTACGGCGTTGGAGGCCGTGTCGGAGTATGGTATCGTCAGCGAGTATATGGAGTTGAGGGCGTTGAACAGGAAGTGAGGGTTGATCTGCGCTTTGAGATAGTCGAGCTCTGAGGCTATATGTTCACGCTCTATCTCCTTGCGGCGTTGCTCCTCGAATTTCCACCGTTTGGTGAGTCCGAGCATGAGGCTTACGGCGTATACCAGCAACATGCGCGATATCATGGGTTGGTTCTGACGCGATACGGGGTTGTACTGCCTGATGTCGTAACATTTGGTTATTTCACGCTCTATCCTGTGTATCATCTCGTCGCGGCTTCTTCCGTATATCTGTTCGGCACTGCTCTCTATTATGTGTTCCAGCCGGTGTCCGAGATCTATCCTGCGCCAATATTGCATATAGCTTTTCTGTGCGGCGAACGTTGCCGTCAACAGCATTAGCGACGATAGCGCGTAGAGTACCGACCGCCTCTTTATCATAAGACGCGGAATGAGTACAAGGTAGTTGACATAGAATATGACCAGATAACAGAACCACATCGGCAGGTTGAACTTGAGCTGCCATGTGTTGAATCTCATGTCGTCGGTGTTGACGAGCGTTATTACCAGAACCACGAGCCATGCCGCAGTGTGAAGCGACAGGCTCTTGGTATTGGTCTCTATGAATCGGTTGAGTCTCATTTATCTCTTTTTTTAGTGTCTCATTCCACCGCCGGCACCTCCCGGAGGGGGACCCATAGGCGCTCCGCCCATAGGACGCATGGCGCGGTCGTAATCGGGGCGGGTATTGGTGTTGCCGCTTTTACCGCTCATGGTGTTGAACTTGTAGCTGAACGAGAACATGATGTAACGTCTCAGTACGCTCGATGTGCTACGCTGTGTGTAGGTGTCGCTCACTGTGTAGCTCAGGCTTTTGGCCTGGTCGAGCAGGTCGAAGCCGCTGATGCGTATCTCTGCGTTCTGTTTCTTGAGGAACTTCTTGCCTATGCCGGCGTTGAGCAGGTTGTAGTTGTTGTCTACGTTATCGCCGGTAGAGTACCAGTTGAAGTTGTAAGAGTAGTCGGCGTTGAGGAAGAAGCCTTTCCAGAATATCCAGTTGAGGCGTACCCCGGCCCGTTCGTTCACGTAGGTGCGGTTGTTGGAGCTACGTTCGCCGGTTGAGTTGGAGTAGGTCACTCCCGTTTCCGACATTACGGTGAAGTCGACGTTCTGCGATATGTTGCTGGTAAGGTTCAGGTTGAAACGGCCGCTGTTGTTCATGCTGTAGTTTTTGAGTCCGTTGTAGAGCGACGGTGTACGCGATGCGGTGTAGCCTATGCCCGTGTTGATGTTGCTCCTGATACGGGGCAGAGAGCCCGACCAGTTGAGGAAGGTGTTGAAGCTCCATTTGCCGTTGATGTTGACGGGGGAGGTAAGCTCTGCGCCCTGTTGTACGTTCACGCCGTTTATTATCTCGTCTGTTTCGAGTATGCGGGTGTCGTTGGCGAAGCCGTTCATAGTGTTGCTGAAGAAGGCTATGAGGAATATGTTGGTCGACTTCTCTATATTGGTCGACATGTAAGAGAAGCTCAGGTCGCTTACGTAGCTTTGGTCGAGGTTGGGGTTACCTACCGATACGCGTAAGGGGTTGCTGTTGTCGACCACATCCTGCAACTGCGTCATGGACGGGAGGCTCGGACGACCGCGGAACGAAATGCTCATTCGCTTGCTCTTGGTGAAATAGTAGTCCATGCGGGCGTTTGCCAGTACACTGTTGAACGTGTAGTCATACCTGTTCTGCATGGGGAACGTATAGTCGTTCTGCAACGTAGAGTTCTGGAAGTCGGCGCTCAGGTTGAGGGTGATCTTATCCTTTATGCGGTAGTTGTAGCCGATACCTCCGCTGTTGTTGAGATAGTTGCGCGTGAATACGTTGGAGAGTGCCGATTCGAGCTCGTATGTCTCTCTGTCGTGGTCGAATACGTAGGTGAGTTTGTCGGCGTCGTTCCATGTGTACGATACGCGGTAGTTGGCCATCAGAGACGATTTGTCGTCTATCTTGAAGGTGTAGGAGAGACGTCCGCCCACGCTGTTGTCTGTCTCGTTGTTGATAGAGTTCTGGTTTATCAACGAGTCTATTTTCTGAGCCTGCCTGTAGAAACTGTTGCTGCCGAATACGGTCTGCGTCTTGTCGTTGTGGCTGACGTTGAAGTTGGTACTCATCGATAATATGTGTTTCGACGAGAAGTTGTGCATCCAGTTGAGGCTTGCCCCCACACGGAAGCTCTTGGAGTCGTCCTTGGTCTCGGTGGTAGCCGTGTTGGTGGTGACGCCGTCCTGTATGTTGGTCATGTCGCTTATCTGCAGACCGTCGGAGGTGTTGTAGGTGAAGTTGGGACGGAATATTATGCGGTCGTTGTCGCTTACCCGGCTCTCGAGGTTGCCTCGCAGAGAGTGCGAGAAGCTGTTGGTGTTGCTTGCGGTGTTCTCTGTATAGTAACGCGACAGATAGGCGCTGGTGGCGTCGTAGTCGCGGTATAGCGATGTTATATTGGTGTTCTTTAGGTTGTTGAATACATAATCGATGTTGGCCGATGTCTTCCGGCCCGCTTTGCTGGTAAATTCGCCCGAGTAGTTGAGCTTGACGCCGGCAGCCGTTTGCAGTCCGCTACGTCCCCACCCGCCGTAGAAACGTCCGCCGGAGGTGGCCGACTGGTTGATGTCGTTCAGGCCGAAACCTACGGTGATGCGGTGGTCGCCGAGGAACATGTTGGTGTTCGCCTTGACGTTGTAGTGGTTGTCCGGCAGACCGTAGCCTACGATGTAGTCGCCGAAGAACGCGTTGTTGCGTTTGGCTTTGGTGACTATGTTGATGGTCTTGACGCGTTCGCCGTCGTCTACGCCCGAGAATTTGGCGTCGTCGCTAAGTTCGTCGAACACCTGTATGTTCTCTATCACGTCGGCCGGGAGCGACGAGAGTGCGGTGGCAGGGTCGTCGCGGAAGTAGTTCTTGCCGTCTACCGTGATGCGGGTGATGGCTTCGCCGCCTTGCGACGGAGAGCCGTTCTCCACCGTCATGCCGGGCATCTTGGCTATGAGGTCGGCCGCTGTGGCGTCGGGGTTGACCTTGAACGCGTCGGCGTTGTACTGTACCGTGTCGCCCATCTGTTTGGCTATGGGGGCGCGTCCCTTGACCACCACCTCGCCCGCGTTTATCGACTCGGGTGTCATGCGTATGGGTCCCTCGTATGTGTTGGTGGCTTTGGTGGGGGTATAGTCCAAAGAGAGGGTTTTGTAACCGAGGTACGATACCTCTATCTTATTGACTACGCCTCTTTTGAGCCCGCTGAGGCTGAATACCCCCTTCTCGTCGGTGATGGCGCCGTGCGAGCTACCCTCTATGAGGATGGTGGCCCCTATGAGAGGCGAGTTGTCGCTCTCGTCGATAACGGTGCCTTTGAGCACGGTGTTTCCCTGTGCCCACGACACCGTACACGTCGCCACGGCTATGAGCGTAAGTACAGTTGTCTTAAAAGAGTTTTTCATTATTCTGTGTTTTCGTTTTTCGATTTTTCCTAATGCAAAACTAAGTCAAGATGCAGTAAAACGAACTTTTTTTAGACGAAATGGCAGTTTCGGTAGATGAAACGGTGCGATGAGCGGCTTTTATGTTAAGAGCGAATGCGTTTCTACATGTATATAGCGGTTCGTAAAGGGGTCGGTGCCGCCTCTTTGTTTTTTAGGGGGAAATGTTTAACTTTGGGGAATTGTAAATAAAACAAATTCACAGATATGTTCAAGAAAGAGATCTACGTAAAACGACGTAATATTCTAAGAAGCAAAGTAAAAAGCGGTCTTATACTGATGCCGGGTAACCGCGAGGCTCCGTATAACTACCCCTCAAATACCTACCATTTCCGTCAGGACAGCACGTTTCTCTACTATTTCGGTCTCAACCACGCCGACATGGTAGGCGTTATCGACATAGACGCCGACACCGACTGCATATATGCCAACGACTACACCATAGACGACATAATATGGATGGGCGACCAGCCCACGGTGCGTCAGTTGGCCGCCGAGGTGGGCGTTGGAACGACCTATCCCCTAAGGGAGCTTCAGGCCGTCGTGGCCAACGCGATAGCGTCGGGACGCAAGGTTCACTTCCTGCCCCCTTATCGTGCCGACATATCCTCTATGATAGAGCGTCTTTTGGGCATAAGCGCGGCATCGGTGCCTGTCTATGCCTCGCGCGAGCTTGTCTCAGCCGTCATATCCATGCGCGAGATAAAGGAGCCGGAGGAGATAGAGGAGATAGAGAAGGCGTGCGAGATAGGCTATGCCATGCACACCACGGCCATGCGTATGTGCCGTCCGGGTGTGTCGGAGCGCGAGATAGCCGGTGTGGTGGAGGGTATAGCCCTCAGTCGCGGCGCCGGTGTGTCGTTCCACAATATACTCTCGCAGAACGGACAGACTCTCCATAACCATAGCCATGACGGTATTCTCGAAGAGGGGCGCCTCATGCTTATGGATGCCGGTGCCGAGAACACCATGAACTATTGCTCCGACAATACGCGTACCATCCCCGTGGGCGGCAAGTTCAGCCCTCTGCAGCGCGATGTCTATAACGTACTCGTATCGGCGTTCGAGCATGCCATAGAGCTGATAAAGCCCGAGGTTCGTTACCTTGACGTTCACCTTGCGGCATGTAGGCGTATCACGGAGGGGCTAAAGGAGCTCGGTTTCATGAAAGGAGATGTCGACGAGGCCGTGGCGTCGGGTGCGCATGCCCTTTTCATGCCTCACGGTCTGGGCCATCAGATGGGGCTCGACGTACACGACATGGAGGGCCTTGGCGAGACGGCCGTGGGTTACGACTCGCAGACCGAGCGTAGCGCGCAGTTCGGGCTCGCCTCGTTGCGTATGGGCAAGAAGCTGCGCAAAGGTCATGTCATAACCTGCGAGCCCGGTATCTACTTCATACCCGCGCTTCTCGACAAGTGGGAGCGCGAGCACATCAACAGCTCGTTCATCGACTACGACAAGGTCCGCTCTATGGCCACCTTCGGAGGCATGCGCGTAGAGGACGACATACTCGTCACCGAGACGGGCCGCAAGGTGTTGGGCGGCAGACGCATACCCTACACCGTTGCCCAGATAGAGGAGTTTATGGCAAAGTAACGGACATTCAGGTATCTTGAAAAACATTAAACCATATAGCATGAAAAAACGACTATTAGCGGCATTGTTGCTCTCTTTCGCGTGGGCATCTCCCGCACTGGCCGACGAGGGGATGTGGCTTCTGCCCTACATTCAGAAGCTCAATATCGCCGACATGAAGGCCAAAGGTCTCAAACTCGAGGCCGAGGATATCTATAACGCCAACGGCAGCTCGCTCAAGGATGCCATCGTCATATTCGGCGGCGGATGTACCGGCGAGGTGGTATCCGATCAGGGTCTGGTCTTCACCAACCACCATTGCGGCTACGGTGCCATACAGCAACACAGCACCGTGGAGCACGACTATCTGAAGGACGGTTTCTGGGCCGCATCGTTCGCCGAGGAGCTTCCCACACCGGGGCTTCAGGTCACGTTCATACGCCATATAGAGGATGTCACCGACCGTGTCCTTAACAAGGTCACCGATGCCATGAGCGTGGAGAAGCGTGCCGAGACGATAAAGAAGAATATCGACAAGATAACATCCAAGCTCAAACTCGGCGCGTTCGAGACGGCGCAGGTGCAGGAGATGTTGGGCGGCAACCAGTATATCCTGTTCGTAAAACAGGTCTTCACCGACATACGCATGGTGGGTGCGCCCCCCTCGTCGATAGGCAAGTTCGGCGGCGACACCGACAACTGGATGTGGCCCCGTCACACCGGCGACTTCTCCATATTCCGCATATATGCCGATAAGGACAACAATCCCGCGGCATACTCTCCCGACAACGTCCCCTACAAGCCGGCCAAATGGCTCCCGGTGTCGGTAGGCGGTGTCAAGGAGGGCGACTATGTGATGATTATGGGTTTTCCCGGCACCACCCAGCGTTATATGACCTCGTGGGAGATAGACAAGAAGCTGGAGGTCAGCAACCCCATACGCATCAAGTGCCGCGGCGTCCGTCAGGATGTGCTCAAAGCCGACATGATGGCCGACCCCAAGATCAAGATACAGTACGCGTCCAAATATGCCGGCTCGTCGAACTACTGGAAGAATGCCATAGGCGAGAGCCGCGGACTCAGACGTCTCGATGTCAAAGGCTCCAAAAAGGCCATAGAGGAGAGCTTCACCCAGTGGGTCGAGGCCGACCCCGCACGCAAAGCCCTCTACGGCGATGCACTCCCCGCCATAGAGCGTAGCGTTGCCCGCACCCTCGAGGCCGAGGCCAAGGGTATGTACCTCTCGGAGACACTCTACAATATAGAGCTTATAAACATGGCCTATCGTCTGGCCGGTTACGATCTGGCCTCGAAGCTCGCCAATGGTGAGGATGCCGAGGCCGTATTGCGTAGCTTCAAAGCGTTGGTCCCCAAGCTGTATAAGGATATAAACATGCCTACCGACAAGAAGGTGGCCAAGGCGATGATAGAGCTTTACATGGCCGATGTCGACAAGGCTGACTGGCCCTCTGCACTCTCGCTCATAGAGACAGAGGCGGGTGGCGATATAGATGCCGCGTTGGATTATCTTTACGACAACTCGATCTTCTCGTCTGAGGAGAAGCTGATGGCATTCCTTGAAAATCCCGATGCCGAAACCCTTAAAAACGATTACGCCTACATAGCGGCAGAGTCGTTGCTCGAGGCTATGCGCAAGGTGTCGGCCGAGAGGTCTATGGGCACCGACTATAAGACGGGCCATCGTCTCTTCATACGCGGACTCATGGAGCAGAACAGCGATAAGGTCTACTATCCGGATGCCAACTTCACCATTCGCATGACCTACGGCAACGTGCTCCCATACAAGGCCGCCGATGCCGTCAACTACGATTATCGCACCACCATCAAGGGTATCATGGAGAAAGAGGACCCCAACAACGCCTACGAGTTCACCGTTCCGGAGAGGCTCAAGGAGCTTTACAAGGCGGAGGATTACGGCCGTTACGGCGAGGACGGAACCCTATACGTAGGTTTCATCTCCAACAACGACATAACCGGCGGTAACTCGGGTAGCCCCGTAATCAACGGCAAAGGCGAGCTTGTCGGTTTGGCTTTCGACGGTAACTGGGAGGCCATGAGCGGCAATATCGCTTTCGAGCCCGAGTTGCAGCGTTGCATATCGGTGGATGTGCGTTACGTGCTCTTCGTTATAGACAAATATGCGGGTTGCACACGTATAATAGATGAGCTGGATATAGTGGAGTAGTCCGGCTCTTGGAGCTTGCTTCGGGCTTCGTGGTGGTGTTACTGCGGGGCCCGAAGTTTTTTATTACTGTCCGAGGAACGAGGACAGTAGGCCTTTACGTTTTGCGGTCTTGAAGCTAAGCGGAAAGGCCGAGCGGGACGCACCTCGCGGTGGGCAGAAACTCTCCCCCACTGAGGCCATCAAGGGAGAGTAACGAGGACGGCATATTTCAAAACAAAACCGCCGCGATTTTGTCGCGGCGGTCAAACTTAGCAGTTCCGATTAAGTATGTTTTACTTAACGAGCTCGCTGAGTTCTGAACCGGGTTTGAATTTGGCAACGGTCTTAGCGGGGATTTTGATAGCCGCTTTGGTACGGGGATTGCGACCGGTGCGAGCGGGTTTCTTAACCACGCTGAAAGTACCGAAACCTACCAATGTGATTTTGTCACCTTTTTTAAGGGTTTCACCGGTCACGGCGATGAAAGCGTCGAGCGCTTTCTTAGCATCCGTTTTAGAGATCTTTGCCTCAGTAGCGATTGCGCTGATGAGTTCAGATTTGTTCATGGTTTTTGATATTTAAGTTAACTAAAAGTTTTTTATATCTCTTGATTGATTCTCCATTTCCATAGATATCTCTTGCTACGGTCCCGCATAGTACCTTATAAGAAGGTCCACATCTAACCTGCCGAGTTGATGGCGCAACCAACCATCGACATCTTCATTAAAATCATGTCTTATTGTTGCAAATATATTCATTTTTTCATTTGCAACAACATTTTCCACAATTATTTTTTTAAAATTAAAATGAAGTTAAACCATTGAATGATAATTTATAAGACGGCCCTCCTTTCAATCGTCCGTCGAACGTCGCATGCTTAGGTTTATAGTGTATGTGTATATTATTGATACACATTGTGTTATCTTGTGATGGAAATTTAGTCGATACAAATCGATAGTTTCGGGTATTACTTCCGCTTAATTTTCGTATATTTGTATAAACATCCAAACGACACAAATCATTTTCGTTATGAGAATATCATTATTTGCCATTATGGCCGTTATGACGCATATATTGCTCTCATGCGGCAATCGTACGATAGACAATCCGTCGTGCAAGAAGTCCGATGCGTTACGCATAACCCGCATAGAGACCACAGATACGGCCACAGTGGTGTCGGTAGCGGTGATAGGCTACCGTGGCATGACATTCTCCATAGACAGCGACAGCCTATGGTTGGAGGGGAACGACATAGGCATGAGGTATCTGTTGCGCGGCACGGAGGGGGTAGAGATCGACCGCGATTACACTCTCGACAATACGTGCGCCATGTTCTTCAAGCTGATATTTTATCCGGTAGATAGAAGGGCGCATTCGCTCGACCTGATTACCGGGACGGACGACCGGTTCAACGCATACCGCGTATCGCTCGCTGTGCCCGACTCCGTAAAATCGCTTCCCGTGTGCCATGTCAGCGGCGAGCTTAACGACAACCCCAACGTCAGGCTCCTGATGCTGATGCGGTGGCTCGATTACGATACCAATTCAAAAGCTATGAAAACCACCGCAAGGCCCATAGAGGTCAAAGACGGCCGCTTTGGATTCGACATGCCGGTAGGGGCTAAAGACGACTATTATATATTGGT
>CAMWRR010000052.1 GCA_947176715.1 uncultured Rikenellaceae bacterium
CTTGCGGGCCTCCGTTGGGGGGATATTTTTGCCCACCGCGAGGTGCGGCCCGCTCGGCCCCTGCGCTACGCTTCGGGTCCGCCAAGAGGAAAGTGTTTGACGGCTCTCGCATTCGCTCAGACCTCATCCGGCAACGAATATAAGTCTTACCGGACAGTAATAAAAAAGAAATGCGATTTGCTTTTGTCCTCGGCTTATTCGTATCTTTGGCTTCGCCTTAGATACTCCGCCTCGACAAAACCAAACCGAGTTTGCTTTTGTTCTCTGCTTATTCGTATCTTTGGCCTTGCCGAAGATACTCCGCCTCGGCAATGCTCAAATAAATTTGGCATTGCGCTCGGCTTATTCGTATCTTTGAAGCCTCAACGCCACATCCGATGAACAACATAGACTTCACAACCGGCAACGAAGGGCGCTCGATATTACGGTTTTCCATACCTATAATATCGGGAGCCTTTCTGATGCAGCTCTACAACTGGGCCGATACGGTGATAGTGGGTCGTTACGTGGGCAAGCAGGCTCTGGCGGCGGTGGGTGCGTCGGCACCGTTGGTGTTCATGCTCGTGGCGCTGGTCATAGGCATAGGCATAGGCACCACCATAATAATATCGCAGGCATACGGCGTGCGCGACTACGACAAGATACGCAAAGCCTCCGACTCGCTCTACATATTTCTGACAATAGCGGCAATAGCGATAACGGCCTTGGGGTTGGCTTTCAGTCGCAAAGTTATGTTGTTGATAGGACTGCCGGAAGATATATTGCCCTATGCGGTCAGCTACTTAGACATATATCTTCTCGGGTTGGTGTTTTTGTTCTTCTTCAACTGTCTTTCGTCCATATTGCGCGGCATAGGCGACTCGCGTACTCCGCTCATATTCCTTGCGGTGTCGGCGGTGCTCAACATACTTTTAGACCTGTTGCTGGTGGCCGTCATACCGTTGGGGATAGAGGGTGCGGCGTGGGCGACCGTCATAGCTCAGGCCATAGCGGTGACATTCGCCATAGTCTACACCAACCGGCATAACGACATAGTACGCTTCGACCCGCGCCATCTCGTTTTCGACAGGCGCATATTCGTCCGCAGCCTCAAGCTCGGCATCCCGGCCGGGGTGCAACAGATGTTCGTGGCTATGGGCACGCTGGCGATAGTATCCATCGTCAACAGTTTCGACACCGACACGGTAGCAGCCTTCTCCGGAGCCTCGCGCATAGAGACGCTCGTGGCTGTCATACCTATGAACCTTGGCATTGCGCTCACCTCTTTCACCGGTCAGAATTTCGGTGTAGGCGACTTCGACAGGATACGCCGGGGCATGTACGCCACCGTGCGCTACTCGCTCATAGCGGGGGGCGTGGTCATGGCGGGACTGTTGCTGGCGGCGGAGCCTCTGATGCGCGTATTCACCTCCGAGCGAGAGGTCGTAGAGGTGGGGTGCGGCTATCTGCACGTGCTCGGGCTGTCGTTCTGGATATTCTCGCTCATGATGTGCTTCATGGGGGCCTTGCGCGGCATGGGCAATACGGTGGCCCCTATGGTGATAACGCTATTTTCGTTGTGGATAATAAAGATACCGTTGGCCTACGTTCTCTCGGACCGGTTCGGACAGATAGGTATATGGACCGGCACAGCCATATCATGGGCGATAGGCACGATATTCGTGGTAGTGGCGTTCAATATGATCTCGAAGCGCAAACGTATGCAACGGCATGACAAACAGAACAATATAACCGAAAAATATGGTAACACTCTCTGAAAAAGCGCGGATAATGCCCGCCTCACCCATTCGCAAACTCGTTCCATTTGCCGAGGAGGCAAAAAAGCGGGGAGTGAAGGTCTATCACCTCAACATAGGCCAACCCGACATAGAGACGCCCCGCGAGGCACTGGACGCCATCGCCTCCATGCGCGAGCCTATAATATACTACACCCATTCGGCCGGCAAGGAGAGCTATCGGCGCGGTCTGGCCGACTACTACAACGGTCTCGGCATACCCCCCGTATCGTACGAGGACATAATGGTGACGACGGGTGGTTCGGAGGCTATCGTCTTTGCGTTCATGGCCTGTCTCGACCCGGGCGACGAGGTGCTGATACCCGAGCCGTTCTACGCCAACTATAACGGATTCGCCGTAGAGACCGGCGTTAAGATAGTCACAGTAAAGTCTACGATAGACAACGATTTCGCGCTCCCTCCCATATCTGCGATGGAGCAGGCCGTGACCGGACGTACGCGCGCGATACTCATCTGCAACCCCAACAACCCCACCGGATATCTGTACGGCGAGGAGGAGATACGCGAGCTGGGGCGTATGGCGGCACGACACGACATGTTTCTCATAGTGGACGAGGTGTATCGCGAATTCTGTTACGACGGTGCCCGCCACTTCTCGGCGCTCAACCTCACGGAGCAGGCCGATAACGTGGTGATGATCGACTCCATATCCAAACGATACAGTATGTGCGGAGCACGCATGGGTGCCCTCGTGACGCGCAATCGTGCCATAATCGACGCGGCGTTACGCTTGGGGCAGGCCCGTCTTTGCCCGCCTTTCGTGGCACAGGTGGCCGCCGAAGCCGCTCTGCGCACACCTCAGAGCTATTTCGACAAAGTTAAAGAGGAGTACACCCGAAGAAGAAATCTCCTCGTCGAGGGATTAAACAAGATAGAGGGTGTGCGTTGTCCCATGCCGCGCGGCGCATTCTACGCCATAGCCGAGTTACCGGTAGACAACGCCGAGGAGTTCGCCCGCTGGATGTTGGAGAAGTTCTCTTTCGAGGGCGCTACCGTAATGCTCGCCCCGGCCTCCGGATTCTATGCCGACGGCAAATCGGGAGCCAATCAGGTGCGCCTCGCATACGTGCTGAACGAGGATGACCTCAGAAAGGCCGTGAGATGTCTCGAGATGGGGCTTAAAGAGTATAACGGCAGGTAGTGTCAAGGCGGTCGCTCTCCCGGAGAGGGTCGACGACATGGCTGTCGCGCATCACAGCACCGGCAACAGCCCCTCCTTCTCGAACATGGCCTTGTAGCTCTCCGCCTTTTTGTCCAAGGCGAGCGGATAGGCGCGCGAAGAGGAGGGCATACGATAGAGGCGCACTGTGCGACCGGCTATCGTCACCTCGGTAAACGAGCCTATGGAGGGAGCCTCTCCGCCCACCGACGATAGCAACGTGTCGAGAGCCTTCTGCCCCGTAACGGCAATGGCTCGGCACTGCGGCATCTCGGCGAGCATGGCGCCTATGTCGCTACATCGGGTCACTACGAGAAACTTATCCGAGGCATCGTTATTGAGACGCTTCACCTCGCACGCCGTGTCGAACAGGGCTATGCCGCGTTCACTGCAGAAGCTCCGCACCGTATCTTCGTCGAAACCGCCGTCGGCCCTGACGAAGCGGTCTTTGTCACCGAAAAACAGCAACCCCATTATACGCCACATGTCGTTCTGCTTGTTGGGGTAGAAGAAGTTCATCGACCACCTCTGACGCGGCGGCGGGAAGCTGCCGAGCATAAGTATGCGCCCACCGTGCGGCAGAAACGGCTCGAGCGGATGGCTCTCTAATGCGATATTGTGCGACTGTTTTGTCATCAAACTTTATTTGTTGTCCGGTAACACATAATTATATGTAAATCACAGGTAAAACTTGCCTTTCGATTATGTTGTCCGGCAAAACTCATATCCGAGTCGCGATATGCGGCCCGAGCGGAGCGAGGGACATAAAACACAATTACGTTTCTCAGCCCGAAGAATAAGTGTTGGCGGGCCACACCTCACGGAAAACATACTTCGGATAAGCTCACCTCGCGGTAGGCTCAAAACTCCCCCTTACGGAGGCCCGCTTACACGTCAGCAATTAATTGTATTTACGCTTGTTGCAGCATTGGCTTACTCTCTGCCCGCCGCGAGGCGTGCCCGTTGCGAGGCGTTATCGTTGCGAGACCTTACACGTCGTATATGCCTATGCGTACTATCTCGGGGCAACATGCCCTCAGGTCGGTGAAAAGCCGTTTGAGCGTATCTTTCTCCCTGACCTGAACGCGCAATGTAAGCGTGGATCTACCGGCCGAATAGTCGGACTCGGTGGAGACATTGAATACGAACAGAAGCGATTCGGAGGCGGTCTCTATCACCCGTTCCGTATCGGGGTCGGCCGTGTCGAATGTGATTACGAGCTGTTTAACCTCTCCCGAAAGAAGTCTCTTTTTCTCTATCCTCTCCAAGGCCACCAGCACGAAGAGTGTGCCGAAAGTGAGCAATACGGCGGAAACGTAAAGCCCGGCCCCCACGCACATGCCTATGATGGCTATGACCCATATGCAGGCCGCCGTGGTGAGGCCGCGCACGTTGCCCTTGCTCTGTATTATCGTTCCGGCGCCAAGGAAGCCTATGCCGGTGAGTATCTGTGCGGCGATACGGCCCGGGTCGCCCGGCATGTCGGGGTAGTTCTGCGGTATCCATATCGAGAGCAACACGGCGGCCGTAGAGCCGAGACATATCAACATTATGGTACGCATGCCGGCGCTCTGTCGGCGTTGCTGGCGCTCTATCCCCACTATCGCCCCCAACACAAAGCTGATGAGCAGTTTAAGCGCGGCGGAGATGTAGGTTACCTCCGGATTGAAGAGCTCGTTTATGCAGTAGTCTATATTCATCGCCAAACTATTTGCCATCCGCCGCCACCATCTGCGACACCTTCTCCACCACACTGCGGGTGAGCGATGCGCAACGCTCCCGGTCTTTGCCTCCGCGGGTGAGCACGCGGCAACACGTCGATTTGTTGGTCTCCTTGAAAAAGTCGTGCAGCTCCCTTGCCGACGCCCTAACGCCGGCCGCACCCTCCGCAGGCGAAGTGCGTCCCTTGAGCGCGCCCAACACTATCTGACCGCCCACCAAGGCTCCGCACGCACACCCCGAGCTCATGCCTCCGCCGAACGACGACGAGGCCGCCAGCAACTCGTCGGGCAACCCCAACTCCATACCGTCGTTCATGGCGTGCACCACCGCCTCGGAACACATATAGCCCCGGTCATGGTTATATTCGTACGCCATACGCGCTATCTCTTCGACAGTTTTCATCTTTTTTCCGTTTTTTATAAACACGGCACGATAAGTTGCCGGACAGGCCAATATCCGGCTACACTCCTACTGCCGCTACTCCTTGTCGATATATCCGAAATTCTTCAACATGCGCTCGTTATTGCGCCAGTCCTCACCCACCTTTACGAATATCTCGAGGAAGACCTTCTTCTGCAAAAACGCCTCCAGCTCCTTACGGGCCGCCGTCCCCACCTTTTTGAGCATAGCGCCCTTGTGGCCTATTATTATGCCCTTCTGCGAGTTGCGGGCCACGTATATTACCGCGCCTATGCGGTCTATCTCGGGGCTCTCCTTGTAGCTCTCTATCACCACCTCCACCGAGTAGGGTATCTCCTTGTCGAAGTTGAGCAATATCTGCCCGCGTATTATCTCCGAGGCGAAGAAACGCAACGGCTTGTCGGTGAGCGTGTCGGCGGGGAAATAGGGCTCGCCGGGGGGCAGAAGCTCCACTATCGCATTGAAGAGGTTGTCGATGTTGAAGTTGTTTGTGGCCGAAGTGGGGATTATGCGCGCCTCCGGCAAGAGTGTGCGCCACATGTCCACCTTGGCCGACAGCTTCTCCTCGTCGGCAAGGTCTATTTTATTGATGACCAATAGTGTAGGAATAGCCGATAGCTTCACCTTGTCGATGAAGTCGGAGTGTTTGGTGGCATCCTCCACCATGTCGGTAACATATAACAGCACGTCGGCATCGGCCAGCGCCCCCACCGAGAAGCGCAACATGCTCTCCTGTAGCTTGTAGTTGGGTTTGAGCACTCCCGGGGTATCGGAGTAGACTATCTGGAAATCGTCGCCGTTAACTATCCCCATTATGCGATGGCGCGTGGTCTGCGCTTTGGATGTTATGATGGATATGCGTTCGCCAACGAGCGCGTTCATCAACGTAGACTTACCCACATTGGGGTTACCCACTATATTTACGAATCCCGATCTGAACATATTCATTACGTTTTAAAGGGGCCGCCCCGCAACATACCGCGGCGACCCCCGAGATATTTTCAAGCACACCGTATACAATCCGGATGCCGGAACCGCTCCGATACCCGAAATATCGGAACGAATATAACGCGGTTACTGTCAGATCATCTCCTTGGTGGCCTTCTCGAATATAGCCAACCCCTTGTCGGTCAGGGGATGATCGAGCAGGGCCATTATGCTCGACAGCGGCGAGGTTATCACGTCGGCACCCACCTCCAGACACTGTATGATGTGCTGCACCGAGCGGATGGATGCGGCGAGCACCTCCGTCTGATAGCCGTAGTAGCGGTAGACGTTGACTATTCTCGACACTAGCTCTATGCCGTTTGAGCTGACATCGTCGAGACGCCCCACGAACGGCGACACGTAGCTCGCGCCCGCCTTGGCCGCCAGAAGAGCCTGCCCCAGCGAGAAGACGAGGGTGCAGTTGGTGCGTATGCCCATGTCGCTGAACGACTTGATGGCACGTATGCCGTCGGCGGTGCAGGGTACTTTGACCACTATCTGTTTATGTAACGCGGCCAGCTTCTTGCCCTCCTCTATCATGCCGTCGTAGTCGGTGGAGAGGACCTCGGCGCTCACATCGCCGGTAACTATGCCGCATATATCGACATAGTGTTTCATTATCGCCTCGTTGCCCTTGACACCCTCTTTGGCCATGAGCGAGGGGTTGGTGGTAACGCCGTCGAGGATGCCCATCGATTCGGCCTTGGCGATCTGTTCGAGGTTCGCCGTGTCGATAAAGAATTTCATAACATATCGTGTTTTTGATTCATTTCAGATTAGGGTCCGTACCGAGTGCCGGATCAATACTCCTGATTCTCGCCGAACTCCTTGCCCTTGTGCCACAACTGGTTGCAGATGTCGTATGCGGGAATGTCTTTCACCGACACCTTTTTATTGCGGTCTACCAGATATATCATAGGTATGGCGCCGAGGTCGTATATCTCCTCTTTTTCGAGGATGCCCTTGTCGTCCCACAGGTTTATCCACTTTCCGCCGTACTCCGGCTGAGATATTATCTTGAGCCACTCCTCGCGGCTTTTGCCTATGTATATGGCGTATATCTGAAGCTCGCCGTCGTTCTCGTAGGAGCGTACGCAATCGGAGGTGTTCATGAGCCGCACCGCCTCGGAGCAGTTGCCGCAACCGGGGTTGTAGAAGAAATATACCTGCCACTTCTTGGGATGGGCCGTCGGGTCGTAACGTCTGCCGTCGGGCAACACGAGGTCCATAGAGGCTACCGGTGTGCCGGGCAGATGGTTGCGGGCCATCTTCAGCTTGTAGCGATAGGGCTCTTTCTCCAAGTCGGTGTAGTTGTCCGACGCTATTATGCGCTCCAAGGCGTTGACGTAGATGAAGTGCTGTTTCATGGGCTGCGATTTGTCGCCGAAGAGCTTGTCCATCGTTCCGGTGACGAGACGGAACATCCTCGGGTTTGACTCGCAACGGTCCAGAAACTCGTTTATGATGGCGTTGGCCTCATCCTCGGGCTTGCCGGAGAGGACGCTGAAATAGGTGATTACGCGCTCCTTGGTCTTGGGGAAGAGCGTTATGCGCGGGTCCTCTATATATACGTGGTTCCAGTAGTTTTTGAGAGCCGTCTTGATATACTCGGGGTCGGTCTTGTCGTTGGCCGGCTCGGTCAGGGAGCTGACATATATGTCGACAAGCTCGCCCTTATGGCGTTTCATGAAATCGAGACTGTAATCGGTAAGTTCGGCGCGCGTCTCCATCTCCATCTTGTCGTAGAGGCGCACACTGTCCTCCACATATACGGCATAACCGCCGCCCAAAGCGTTGTTATAGCGGTTGTTTATGCTCTTGAAGCGGTCGAAATAGGGTGCGGTGGCCTCGTTGTATTCGGCTATCCGCTTCATCATGCGCGAACCCGACACCTCGCTTCTGCCGCTATATCCGTCGGCCTTTACCCTGATGCTCATCGACGGCTCGTCGTTATACAGATTGGCCAGCGGCTCGCTACCCAGAAAGAGGGTATAGACCCCATCGCGCACGGTGTCGCACCTGAGAACGAAATGTTCCGTCGCCGCCGTACTGTCCACATCGACATAATCGCATATATCCGGGTCGTAATAACGCAGATAGGCAGTGTTGCCTATCCCGGGATTGGTCATATCCACAGTCACGTTACCCGCATCGGTGCCGCATGACAAGAGCGACATAACCGGCACAATGGCACAAACAAAAGATTTGATATTCATAACATTAACCTTATTACAGACACTCTCCGTCCACCGGAATCACCCGGCTCATGGAGAACATCGATACTTAAACCTCTCGACGCGATATCCCCGTATCACGCCGCATCTTCAT
This sequence comes from uncultured Rikenellaceae bacterium, assembly GCA_947176715.1. Classification (GTDB taxonomy): domain Bacteria; phylum Bacteroidota; class Bacteroidia; order Bacteroidales; family Rikenellaceae; genus CASDZP01. The sequence goes on from CAMWRR010000052.1 coordinate 8,413, forward strand.
TAAAATTTACTCCTCGTTCGGTTGCGGAACCGACGGCCTGTCACGCCTCGTATCCCACCGCCGAATATACTATCTCCTCTATCAGCCGCACGGCCGCCTCCATCGACTCTACGGCCACGAACTCGTATTTGCCGTGGAAGTTCTCTCCGCCCGCGAATATGTTGGGCGACGGCAACCCCATGAACGAGAGGCGCGCACCGTCGGTACCGCCGCGTACGGGGGTGACTGTCGGCTCTATGCCTATACGCCTCATGGACTCTATCGCCCTCTCCACTATGCGGTAGTTGTCGCCGGACAACACCTCGCCCATGTTGTAGTACTGGTCGGTAATATCCACCTCCACCGATACCTCGCCGTCCGCCAGCGACATGGCCGCACTGCGGAAGGTCTCCTTGCGTCGCTCGAAGCCGGCGCGGTCGTGGTCGCGTATTATGTAGTCGGCATGCGCGCACTCCACGCCTCCGTCTATCTCCGTCAGATGGTAGAACCCCTCGTAACCCTCGGTGTTCTCCGGACGCTCGTCGGGCAACATGGCGTCGAAGCGTTGCAACAGCCTCAAAGCATTGCGCATCTTGCCCTTGGCATAGCCGGGGTGCACATTCACGCCGTGTACGGTCACCTTGGCCGAAGCGGCGTTGAATGTCTCGTACTCTATCATGCCGGCCCTGCCGCCGTCCACCGTGTAGGCGTAGTCGGCACCGAAACGCTCCACGTCGAAGCGGTCCACGCCACGCCCTATCTCCTCGTCGGGGGTAAAGGCTATGCAGACGCGGCCGTGCGGACGTTCGGGGTGAGCCGCTATCTCGCCCACGGCCGTCATTATCTCGGCCACACCGGCCTTGTCGTCGGCTCCGAGCAGGGTGGTGCCGTCGGTGACTATCAGGTGTTTGCCGCGATAAAACTTCAGCTCAGGGAACCTCTCCGACGACATAGTGACGCTATCGTTCAGCACAATGTCGCCGCCCTCGTAGAGCAACACTCTGGGTTTCACACCCTTGCCGCTCAGGTCGGGGGAGGTGTCCACATGCGATATGAACCCTATGGCCGGCGCGGGCCGGTCGGTATTGGCCTCTATGCGGGCCATCAGATAGCCGTCGGCATCGACCGTGACATCGTCGAGCCCCATAGCCCTCAGCTCGTCGGCCAGCATCTCCATGAAAGGACGTTGCGTAGGCGTCGAGGGAAAGGTGTCGCTATGCGGGTCGGACTGCGTATCTTCGGCTACGTAACGCAAAAATCTGTCTGTCAGTTTTTCCATGCCACCCATCATGACAAAAGGGGAGAATGCAGGTCATCGACCGCATCCTCCCCGTTAATCCGTGCAGGCAACCGCCGTAGTGATAGCGGCACCCTTGACGTAAAGAGATCTA
>CAMWRR010000053.1 GCA_947176715.1 uncultured Rikenellaceae bacterium
GAGATGTGTATAAGAGAACGCCACCGAACGCAAAAACGGCGCCAGCAACATATTCGGCCTCTCCAGCCAAGCGGTCAGACGCGACGACAACGCCCTCTTCGGCTTCAGAACCGACCGTTTCTCGTTCGCCGAGACCAAATACATAAATGCCCTCATAGCCTTCGACGCCAAAGGAGGCTCACGCAACGACTTCATACGCACATACATAGCCCCCAACAACAAACTCTCGACATACGAAAACACCGTAGGCCGGGGCATAATCGACCCGGCATCGGTAGAGAGCACGCAGACCATAGAGATAACCGCATGCGACGACAGCGGCAACAGATCGACGCTACGCTTCCACATAGAGCGCGGCGAGCCTGTGCCCGAGGCCGCGGACAGTCTGCTTCAGAGCGCCATGCCCATCATGTGGGAGCGCGGCGGGGTCTATTCCGACGACTATGTGAGGCTGACCGTACCGGCAGGCGCCCTCTACGAATCGATTCTGCTGACAACGGGCCACGACACGCCCGCGCCCGGATTGTGTTCGGGCATAACCGTCCTTGGCGACGACAACGTATATCTGCACAAGAATGCCGCCCTCTCGTTCGACTGCTCCGAGATACCGGCACAGAAACGCAACAAGCTGTTGGTGGTACGCCTTACCGGCGGCAAGATGTCGAGCGAGGGCGGGCGTCTTGCCGGCAACCGCATAGAGACGCAGATAAGCCGTCTCGGCACGTTCGCACTCGCACTCGACGAGAAGGCCCCTGAGACTACACCGCTGTTCAAGGACAAAGGCACCCTATCCGGCGACAAAATCGCATACAGGATAAAGGACGACCTCTCCGGAGTACGTTGGTACCAGCTCACCGTCGACGACAAATGGGTATTGCTCGAAGCCGACCCCAAGAGCCACACCTACTTCTGCCGCCTCGACCGCTCGCCTGTAAAAAAGAGCGGCACGACCCACAGGGCGGTATTGCGCGCGGTAGACGGAGCGGGCAACATAACGGTGACCCACAACACCTTCGTGTGGTAAACTTCAAACGGAAATAACCAAAAACAGATATTATGATTACAGACTACCTTAGAGAAGACGACTATTTGATAGAGGTGTGCGCCAACTCCACCGAGAGCGGCGTGGAGGCGCAGGCCGGCGGAGCGCGACGCATAGAGCTGTGCGCAGGCATACCCGAGGGGGGCACCACACCGTCGTACGGCGAGATATTGGCCGCACGCAAACACCTGCAGATAGCCGTCAACGTCATCATACGTCCGCGCGGCGGCGACTTCCTCTACAACGAATACGAGATAGAGTCCATGCTCGCCGACATACGCATGTGCAAGGAGATAGGCGTGGACGGCGTAGTGTTCGGCGCGCTCACCCCCGACGGCGACATAGACGTTGAGACCTGCAAGCGTCTCAAGACCGAGGCCGCGTTCCTCTCCACCACGTTCCACCGCGCTTTCGACGTCTGCCGCAACCCGCAGAAGGCTCTCGACCAGATAATAGACCTCGGCTTCGACCGTCTGCTCACATCGGGACAGGCAGCCACCGCCCCCGAGGGAGCCGCACTCATAAGATCGCTCAACGAGCAATCGGCCGGACGCGTGATAATAATGCCCGGATGCGGCGTCAACGAGAACAACATAGCTAAGCTAAGGGCCGAGACCGGATGCCGCGAATTTCACATGTCGGCGCGCCACAGCGTGGAGTCGGGCATGAAATACCGCAACCCGGCGGTGTCGATGGGCGGAACGGTACAGATATCGGAGTACAGCCGCGATGTCACCGACGCCACGCGTGTACGCAAGAGCCTCGACGCACTGAGATAGCCCCCCTTGCACCGATGACGAAAAAAAGCTCCGCCCAAAAGGCGGAGCTTGCGGTAAAAACGATTTATGTATTTAAGAATCTGTCTTTACAGACAGAAGACTATTCTACAACTTCTACTTTTACTGCCTGAGGCCCTTTCTTACCCTCTTCAAGCTCGAACACTACGTTCTGATCTTGTTCGAGGCCGCGAAAACCCTCCTTGTTGATGCCTGTGTAGTGCACAAAGACATCGTTGCCTGTCTCGGTCGTGATAAAGCCATAACCCTTGGCCGAATCGAACCATTTTACTTTGCCGTTCATGTGATTTACTTAAATTGTGAATTGAACATACGTGCAAAGTAAAACAAAAATATTATATTTACAACTAATTTTATCGAATAAATCTATCATCGACAGTCAAATGGCTATCCCCGAGATAAATAAATCGCTTTGCGACGGTTGCGGCGCATGTGTGGAATCGTGCCGCAAAAGGGCGTTGTCACTTACGGACACCCCTGCCGCCGAACGTCTCCTGCAGGAGAACCGCGCCCTTAGCGAGCAGCTGAGGATATGGACCCAGACCGCCAGAGCCGTGCTCGAGAACCTGCCTTTGGCGGTACTCGTTGCCGACAAGGAGGGGCGCATATCGGTCATAAACAGGCCGTTCATAGATTGTCTCGACTACGAGACACAGGAGAGCGGCCCCCTGACAGGCAGCAGGATAGAGCAGATTTTCGACGACGAGGTGGTGACCCGTTTCTACGACACGCTCCACACCGGCAAGCCGTTCGACGACCTTATCGTCACTTCGGGCACCGGACGTCGCCACGGCTCGGTGATACCCTTGGTGGGCGGCGACTCGGCCATGATAACGTTACGCGAGCCTTACGGCGGTGCGCTCCGCGACGACATAGCCCTGCGCATAGAGAGCGTCATAGACCAGAACATGGCCATGGTGCAGAAGATAGGCTATCTGTTGGGCGAGGAGATGTCGCAAAGCACGGAGAAGCTCAACTCCATAATAAGACAGATAGAGGAGACCGCCACTGACAGATAGGGCGAAAGGCATATTTCACATGAGCAACGACAACTTCTACCCAGACATAGCCTGCAAGCAACATAATTGCGGACGCGAACGCATCTGCGGCGACACTTTCATGCTACGCCGCATGCGCAAGGGCACGTTAGGTGTGCTCTCCGACGGCATGGGGCACGGCATCAAAGCCAACATACTCTCTACGCTGACGGCATCCATCATAATAAACTTCGACTACGCCAACAACGACATACGCTCTCTCGCCGAGCTGATACTCAAGAGCTTGCCCGTGTGTAGCGTACGCAAGATCAGCTACTCCACATTCACCATATTCTTCTTCGACCACACCGACGGCTACGGCACCATAATAGAGTTCGACAACCCGCAGTCTTTCATCCTGCGTCACGGACGGTGCGTGGAGCCGGAGCGCGAACGCATAACGTTAGAGGGGGCGGGACGCCCGCGGCGACAGGTGATAACAATCGCCAAGATACGCCTGCAGGAGGGCGACAGGATAGTCACCATGAGCGACGGCGTGACGCAGAGCGGACAGGGAAGCGACCGTTACCCGTTCGGCTGGGGGCGCAAAGAGGTGGGGCGTTACATAGAGAGCATCTTGGAGTCGGAGCCGGACGCCACCTCGTCAGACATAGCCACCAAGATATTGGGCGAGGCCATCCGCAACGACGGCTACCTTACCCACGACGACATAAGCTGCGCCGTGGCTACCATAAGGCACACCCGCCGACTGATGTTGTGCTCGTGTCCACCCGCATCCGAAGAGAAGCTCCCCGAGCTGGCCGGCATGATAGACGGCTTCGACGGTGAACGGATAATATGCGGCTACCATCTGGCCCGTTCGCTCAGCGGACTGACCGGACGGCAGATAACGAAAGAGCCCTACTCCAAAGATGTCGACCTGCAACCGATGTGGCACATGGAGGGGGTCCGATTCATAACGGAGAGCTTGGTGACGCTCAACAAAGTGTACGACATGTTGCGCAACCGCGAATCGTACACCATAACGGAGGGTGCCGCAGCCGAGGTATGCAAGGCGGTGGAGGAGTCGGACGAGATAGAGATAGTGCTCGGAACGAGCCGTAGCAGCGGCGGGCTGTATATGGTGGACGAATACGAATTGCGCCGCAAGGTGATGCGTCACATAGGCCGGCTGCTCGAACAGCTATACGGCAAAAGCGTGATAGTAAGATATATATAACCGAAGACTCAGATCTTACCGGGTGCATGAGAATGCGCCTTAACCGATGCAGACCCCGAAGACAGACACAGGCAGACCCGCCGTAATAGCCGGAAATTAAAGCGGAATGCACAAGGGGCATCCCTCACACGCCTTACTTATGCGCCGCCTTGGTATATTGCGACGGCGTAAGTCCGAAACGCTCTTTAAAGAGACGATAGAATGTACGCGACGACGAAAACCCCGACTCGTCCGACACCGTATCTATCGTCAGCGACTTGTCGGACTTCATGAGGTTGCAGGCATAATCCAGACGTATCATGTTGACATACTCGGAGAATGTAAGGCCGGTCACCTCCTTCACGGAGTTGGAGACGTAGGTCTCGTTGGAGCCTACGATGGCGGCCACGTCGCGACGGCTGACCGAATGCGACCTGAACAGCTCGTTGTCTCTCACCGCATCGTCTATGCGGATGAACAGAGTGTCGTCATCGCCGTTCATGTTACGACGGATACGTTCCAGAGTATAGTCGCGCATCTTTCTGTTGTGCGTCATGGCATCCTCCATGCGTCGGAATATGCCGAACCGCACCTGATCTATCTTGCGGTAATGGAATATGACCGACAGCAACCCCGCCACGAGCAAGAACGCGGCTACGGATATTCCCCATATAAGATTGCGCTGACGGCTCACCTGCATCTCCTTGTCGGCTATCACCATGTCCATCTGACTGATATCGCTCATGATCTCGTCCATGCGTTCGGCCACCATAATAGAGTCGATGGAGTCGTCTATGCGGTATGCTTCGGAGAGGTTGTCGTATGCCGATTTGTAATTGCCCAGCCCGTATTCGGCCTCGGCCTTGTATTCGTAGAGGAGCTTCATATTCCACGTAAGCACGCTGTCGCGGGCGAAAGCGAGGCTCTCTATGGCCTCTATGAGATTCATGGCCTTGCGGTAATCGCCATTTTCGAGACACTCCTCTATGGACTCCATATCCCACGACATGTCGCCGTCCGCATTGTCTGCGACAGTAACAGCCTCTTTATCATACGTCCCGTTCAAACCGGCAGATACCATATACGGTAACTCTTCGTCGAAGCTATGGAAAGCTCCGGCGGCATAACTGACAGTAATAATAAAAGAGAGGCATACGGATAATAATAATTTGCCCTCCATCCACTATATTATATAGTGCAAATTTAAACATTTTTCCGTCTTTCCCCAATTTTCGCCCCGCATAGCGATTATCACGGAGGGTAAAACAAAATATCGATTCATAATTGCATTATCGCCTATTTTATTATTTTTGCAATGAATTTAAAAAGCGCGAGGCATATTCGCCGCGACACCAAAAACTATCCGACAATGAGTTCATTCCAAAAGCAGAGCATAATATGGGGATGGGTGGCATTCGCCCTCTCGTTGCTCACCTACATGCTTTCGTTGGAGCCCTCGGCGAGTCTGTGGGACTGCTCCGAGTTCATCGCCACCTCTTATAAGATGGAGGTGGGGCACCCTCCCGGAGCGCCTCTCTTCATGATGATAAACCGTATCTTCACGATATTCTCGCCCGACACGGCGCACGTGGCCATGTTCGTAAACACCGCCTCGGCCGTGGCCAGCGCGCTTACCATAGCCTTTCTGTTCTGGACGATAGCCCACCTCGGACGACGCCTCATACGCCCCTCCGACCGCGAGTACATACCCTCACACGTAGAGACGGCCGTGGTGATGGCGGCGGCATTCATAGGCTCCATGGCCTACGCGTTCACCGACACCTTTTGGTTCTCGGCCATAGAGGGGGAGGTCTACGCCCAGTCATCGTTGTTCACGGCATTGGTATTCTGGACGATACTCAAGTGGGAGAACGTTGCCGACAAGCCGCACGCCGACCGGTGGCTCGTGCTGTTGGCCTACCTGATGGGACTCTCCATAGGCGTCCATCTGCTCAACCTGCTGGCCATACCGGCTATCGTGCTGGTCTACTACTACCGTACGCACACGGTGCGTAGCCGTGCCGGATGGTGGAAAGCGTTCGGGCTGTCGGTGGTGATACTCGGCGCGGTGCTCTACCTCATAATACCCGGCACCGTAAGGTTCGGCGCATTCGTCGACCGTCTGTTCGTCAACGGATTGGGGCTGCCGGTCAACAGCGGCCTGGCCTTCTCGCTCATAGCCATAGTGTTGCTTTTGGGCTACGGAGCCTATCGCGCACAGATGAGGGGCCGCAGGGTGCTCAACACGATATTTCTGTGCGCCGGTGTCATAGTGATAGGCTACTCCACCTACGCCTCTACCGTTATACGCGCGGTGGAGAATCCGCCCATGAACTCCAACTCTCCGGACGACCCGTACCAGCTGCTCTCGTTCCTCAACCGCGAGCAATACGGCAACCGCCCCCTCTTCAAAGGACAGTACTACTCGGCACCCGTTGTGGACGTCATAAAAAAGAAGAGTTACTATTACGACGACGACCAGAAACGCTACATCCCTTACGAATACACGGCCGACTATGTCTACGACCCGCGTTTCACCACCATATTCCCCCGCATGTACGATTCGTCGCAGGCCGAGGAGTATGAGCGGTGGGCAGGCATAGACCCGCGCAAGGCCCGCAAGATAACGGTATCGGACGGGCAGACCGAGATAGTGCCCTCGTTCATCGACAACCTCAGGTATTTCTTCAGCTACCAGCTCAACTACATGTACTGGCGCTACTTCCTGTGGAACTTCGTGGGGCGTCAGAACGACATACAGGCTCAGGGCGAGATAACCGCCGGCAACTGGCTATCGGGCATAAAGTTCATAGACGAGATATACCTCGGCCCGCAGGACAATCTGCCCGCCAATCTGGCCGACAACAAGGGGCGCAACACCTACTACTTCCTGCCCATGATACTGGGGCTGATAGGTCTGTTCTGTCAGCTGACGCGCGACCGTAACAACTTCACCGTAGTATTCTGGCTCTTCTTCATGACCGGCATAGCCATAATACTCTATCTCAACCAGCCACCCATGCAGCCCCGCGAACGCGACTACGCATTCGCCGGCTCGTTCTACGCGTTCTCGATATGGATAGGTCTCGGGGTGATAGGGGTATGGAACATGCTCGGCCGGTTCGTCTCCGACCGCAGAGTGGCGGCTGGCGCGGCTACGGCGCTATCGCTTACGGTGCCTGTCATATTGCTGGCGCAGAACTGGGACGACCACACCCGCGCAGACCGCTACATAGCGCGCGACTTCGGAGCCGACTATCTCAAAAGCACCCTGCCCGGCTCCATAATACTGCCCTACGGCGACAACGACACCTTCCCGCTATGGTATAATCAGGAGGTGGAGGGGGTGCGCACCGACGTCAAAGTGGCCAACCTCAGCTATCTGCAGAGCGACTGGTACGCCCGTCAGATGACCGAAAAGAGCAACGATGCCGAGCCGATAGCCTTCACCCTGCCTAAGAGCAAATGGTACCGCGCCAACGAGTACATACCCATAGTGGAGCTGTTCAAGGAGTACATAACCGCCGACGAGCTGTTGCAGTTCATAAAGAACGATTCGCAGGTCAAAAAGCGCATCACCTCGCAGTTCTCGTCGGGCAACATCACCGAATTCATTCCGGGACGCAAGATAGCCATCCCCGTCAACAAAGAGAACGCCATAGCCAGCGGCATAGTGACCCCGCGCGACAGCTCGCTCATGGTCGACACGGTATATCTGACTCTCAACGGCCGCGGTCTGACCCGTTCGGAATATCTCATCCTCGACATGATAGCCACCGCCGACTGGTCGCGCCCGATATACTTCACCCAGCCCAGCTCCGTGGAGGCGCTCGGAGGTCTCAAGGACTACCTGCAGATAGACGGTTTCGCCTATCGTCTGGTTCCCATCAAGACCAAGGGACGCACCCTCGACATGGGCCGCATCGACAGCGACTATCTCTATAACAAGCTGATGAACGAATTCAGCTACGGCAACCTCAAAGGCGACATATACGTGGACGACTTCATCGACCACACCGTCAACTCCACGCAGGTGCGCACCACATTCGCGCGTCTTGCCAAGAAGCTGGCGGCCGAGGGCGACACCGTGCGGGCCGTAAAGGCGCTCGACAAGGTGATGGAGGAGATACCCTACCCCAACGTGGGCTACTCCTACACCACTCCCGACCTCATAGAGGCGTTCTACGCCACGGGACAGACCGAAAAGGGCGACGAACTGTTCATCGGCTTCAAGGAGAACGTACTCGACAACCTTGAATACCTTGCCCGATTCAGCGGCAAACACTATTCGTCGGTAACGAGCCAGATACAGCAATATGCCTACTATCTGCAGATGCTCGAGGAGATAGCCGCCCGTGCCGGACGCACCGAGCTGGAGGCCGAGGTGGGACACTATCTCGACGCCCTGTTCGGCGGCCCAAGCAAATAACTACAACGTTTAATCAAAAAAGATAACATCATGAAAAAGAAATTCATCTGCACAGTATGCGGTTACGTTCACGAGGGCGACGAAGCTCCCGAAACATGTCCCCAGTGCCACCAGCCCCGTTCCAAGTTCAAAGAGCTCAAAGAGGACGAGGCCATAAGCTGGGCCGACGAACACCGCATAGGCGTAGCTAAAGATGTCGACAGCGAGGTGCTCGAAGGTTTGCGCGCACACTTCATGGGCGAATGCACCGAGGTGGGCATGTATCTGGCAATGAGCCGTCAGGCCGACCGCGAGGGCTATCCCGAAGTGGCCGAAGCCTACAAACGCATCGCATGGGAGGAGGCCGAACACGCCTCTAAGTTCGCAGAGTTGCTCGGCGAGGTGGTATGGGACACCAAAACCAACCTCAAAGCCCGCATGGATGCCGAAGCCGGTGCCTGCGCCGACAAGAAACGCATAGCTACCCGCGCCAAAGAGCTTAACCTCGATGCCATCCACGACACCGTTCACGAGATGTGCAAAGACGAGGCTCGCCACGGCCAGGTATTCGAGGGACTCTACAAGAGATTCTTCAACAAGTAACAGCCACATAGAAAAGAGGGGATACAGAACTTTGTATCCCCTCTTTTTTTATGTGCCTTGGCAAAACTCCATAAATTATATGCGACACTCCCTTTTCAATGCGAAAGGCTCGGCTTTGTCTCCCAACACACGTCATAAGGGCTCCACACGGCGACAGGGCGATTAATCTAAATAATACGGTTCATTATAAAAACCATTGCTTTCCGATAAAACCTTATATCCGCCGAAGAAGCGCCCCGAACGAAGCAAGGAACCGAACAATTAGGAAAAACTCACAAAATTACTGACGTGACCGGGGTCTCCGTCGGGAGAATTTTCCCTTTCCTCCGCAAGGGACAGACCGGCTCAATAGGAGTTTAGCAACGCCCCCAATCCGGCGACCGTCTCTGCGGCAGATTTTCCGGCTTTGGCGAAACCCTCCGGGGTGAACACGGCCACCGCCTCGTTCAACTCGTCGAGCTCTTTCTGCAACCCTTTGGCCGTCAACTCCTCTCGTAGCAGATGTATCTTCTCGCAATACTGAAGCCCTTGTGTCAGACGCTCGAAACGTATGCTGCTACGCGGACCCGGATAGATGCTGTACGTGTCGCCCGCGGCAAAGAGGCGGAACCGCGAATCGCGCAAAGGATCGGCCGTCCATGCGCACACCGACCAACGCAGATAGCCGTCGTAGCCTCCCGCCACGGCGTGTATGGCAGTCCATGCCGCCTCCGCAGGATCGGAGAAT
>CAMWRR010000054.1 GCA_947176715.1 uncultured Rikenellaceae bacterium
TAAAAATCGAAGGAAGCAGCCCCACTGCACATACGCCCGCGCAAACAACCCGACAGCTCGAGCGTTCAGACGACACGTGCGCCCTGAACACCCCGAAAACTTCCTCCCCGTAATTCACCGACCTATAAAGCATGCAGTGGCCGCAACCATCGATAATATTCCCACCCATAGCCTTCATAGCCATCCCCACCCCGACCCGCACCATTCTCATATCCGCCTCTCTTTCCGTTCATATAAATATCTAAAGGACAATTATTTTTGTTTGCTTAATAAAAAATATTATCTTTGGACGAATAGAATAACTCCCCGATCGGCCCGGTCGGGACCGTTAATCGTAGGCGGGCGTGTCGTTCGCATGTATTACGCAGATGTTGAAAAAGATAGTCACAGCACCCTTATCGTGGATTTATGGCCTTATCATATCCGTACGCCATAAACTCTTCAATGCGGGGATACTGAAAAGCGTAGAGTTCGACATTCCTGTGATATGCGTAGGCAACATAACGGTTGGCGGGACGGGCAAGACGCCGCATACCGAATACATCGTCCGTCAGTTGTCCCCCTATTACAAGATAGCCATATTATCACGCGGCTACAAGCGCAAGACCAAAGGTTTCGTCTTGGCTACCGAGAGGTCGAGTTGTGCCGCCATAGGCGACGAGCCCAAGCTGCTCAAGCTCAAGTTTCCGAATATACCGGTAGCGGTGTGCGAGAGTCGTGTGGCCGGTGTTGAGGGCATCCGTCGCGCCCACCCGGAGGTTGAGATGGTGATACTCGACGACGGTTTCCAGCACCGCTATATCTCGCCGAGGGTCAACATAGTATTGATGGACTATTCGCGCCCCATATACGAAGACCACCTGTTGCCGCTCGGACGTCTGCGCGACCTCAAAAGCACTATCGACCGCGCGCACATGGTTATAGTCACCAAATGTCCGCCCGAGACCAAGCCCATCGACATGCGCATAGTGTCGAAGCATCTGGATATAAAGCCGTTCCAGTCGCTCTTCTTCACACGTACCGTCTCGGCGGCTCCCGTGCCTGTGTACGAGGGCATAGGCCATCCGCTCGGTCGTAAACATGATGCGGTGGTCATGACAGGCATAGCCAATCCGGAACACCTGCTCCGTCAGGCACGCCAGCAGTTCAACGTGGTGGACGTGATGATATATCCTGACCACTACTCCTACAAGCGCAAAGACATAGCCCTTATGGAGAGGGCCGTAGCCAAAGGCTCGGAGGATACGGTTATAATAATCACCGAGAAAGACGCCGTCAAGTTGTCTTCGGCCAAGAAGATCCCCGCCAACATACGCAAACGCCTCTATTACGTACCCGTCTCCATAGAGTTCATGACCAACTTCAGACGCAACACCAAAGAGATATTCATGGATGCCCTCATGGGCTATATAAACAAGCGGTAGGCCGGTACACGGGCCGCGAGCGGACTGATCCGACTTCAAAAATTCCGGTGCATGACAATAAAAGAACTATACCGCACGGTGTCTGAGACGCTGACGCCCTCTCTCGGCGAACGAGAGTCGGCAGCCGTGGCCTCGGTGGTGCTCGAATATCTCGAAGGGGCCGACCGTACCCTCCTCGTGGCATACCCCGACAGAGAGTGCCGCACCTCGCCCGATGGCGTAAAATCGGTGCTTTCGAGGCTGTCGGCGGGGGAGCCTGTACGTTATGTCACCGGCTACACCTATTTCATGAACCGTCGATTCGAGGTCACCCCCGACGTGCTGATACCGCGTCCGGAGACCGAAGAGCTGGTCGACACCGTGATAAGGCAGTGGAGAGGCAGAGGCAATGTGCGGGCCATAGACATAGCCACCGGCAGCGGAGTGATAGCCGTGAGCCTCGCGGCGGAGTTACAGGCCGAAGTGACCGCGATTGACATAAGCGATAAAGCGCTCGGTGTAGCCGAGAACAACGCCTCCGCCTCGGGGTGCGGCTCCATAGATTTCCGGCTCATGGACATACTCTCCTGCGACGAACTTCCGCCCGCCGACATAATAGTGAGCAATCCGCCCTACGTGCGCGAGAGCGAGAAGCTCTGCATGAGCGACGGCGTATTGTCGCACGAGCCTCATATAGCCCTCTTCGTCCCCGACAACGATCCCCTGCTGTTCTATCGCAAGATTGCTTCGCTCGCCGCACGGTCGCTGGCTCCGGGCGGAATGCTCTACTTCGAGATAAACGAGGCTTTCGGCCGCGAGGTGACGGAGCTGTGTCGCGACGAGGGGCTGTGCGATGTTACGGTATGGAAAGACATGTTCGGTAAAGAGCGCTTCGTGAAAGCCTCCGCACCTACCCTCTGACATCTCCTTACCGCCTCTCAAAACCGTCACGATTAATTTTCGCATCATATTTTTCTGTCTCATCGACCGCGAAAAGAAGATTTTCTGCAATTTGGGGACGACAATGCACCTACTACCGCATCTTTGATTAACACGTTGATTGCAAGTATTTTACAGATATATTTGTTTGGCCGTGTTTCGGTGCCTGATAAAAAACCGTCTCCGAAATTTGGCAGATTGAAAAAAAGTCGCTAACTATGCAGTGTCGAACGGAACGGTTCGGCGCATGTTATTGAGCTATGGTGTAATGGTAACATGACAGATTCTGGTCCTGTTGTTCAAGGTTCGAGTCCTTGTAGCTCAACTCGTAACGGCATCGGTTTATACGGTGCCGTTTCTGTTTTTCAATACCTGCCGTACCCGATTTACGCCTTATCCCGATTCCGATAAAGTTTTGTAAATGCCCTGTGCTCTATGGCACACCTCGCGGTGTAGGCATCTCGTAGCGGGGATATCTCGCGTTGGGTGCACCTCGCGGTGGGCACACCTCGCAGTGGGCGGAAAATTTATAACGGAGCCGGCTTGCATGTCGGTAACCTATAGGTTTTTACGTCTGTTTGGCATAGGCTTGCCATCTGCCCTTTGCGAGATGTGTCCGCCGCAAGACGCGTAGGTTTCGTTAGAATAGTTCTGACGGAGATTTCCCGCACAAAAGAGTTTTCCGCAAGGTATGGGGATAGCCTCTCCCTGATGCGGATATGAATCTTATCGTACGGTTAATAAAAAAGGTGCAGGTGCCGAACGACAAGAGAGGTAAGGTAGAAAAGCAGAATCGAGCTCTTGTCCGACCCGGGCGCGATGTTCGTGGCATACACGCCGAGAGGTCTCGGTCACCATGCACCTGGGATTGGGGTTTGGGAAATAGAAAAGATGTTACGCCCCTGTTCCCGAAAGCATTAAATCGTTACGGCAGGTATTCTGACTTACCGCCCTCGCTTCGCCCCTTCCCATCGGTCTGCCCGACAGTGGTTCAATCAGAAGTCCGGTTATGCGGATTACAGCAGCGGGTACTGTCCACGATTTTCACGCGGTTCCCTCTATTCGTTCCGGCAGAACGGAAAGGTCTGCACGGAAACCGTAACGCTACAAATATACGAATAAGCTGAGAACAAAAGCAAATAAAATTTGGTTTTGTCGAGGCGGAGTATATTCGGTGAGGCCGAAAACGAGGAAAGCCTGTGACGGAGGCTTATGCCGTAATGGAGCATTTAAGAGGTAATCCGAATATGCGGATGGCCACGAACAATATGAGACGAACCATAAAGCCGTAGGCAAACCGGCTGATGCGGGTAACGCATTGGTCAGGCGCACATTACGCCGGCCGAGCGGGAAAAATTTCGCCTCCGGTCCGTCGTCTGTCGAGATAATTGACTATTTTTACAAAAAATATAAACACACATGAGATTGATAAACCGTATAATTCTGACGTTACTGGCATCGTTTTACGTTATGTCGGCATCCGCGCGCGAGATAATCGACCTTAACGACGGATGGCGTTTCACATACGGCACAGGGTTCGATATGAAGATATCCGATGTGACATTGCCCCATTCGTGGAACGTAGACGGTAAGGCGACCTATTTCGGCACCGGCAGCTATCTGAAAGAGATAACCTTTCCCCAGAGCTGGGCGCACGACAAACGCATCCATCTGCGTGTGGGTGCCGCCTCCAACACAGCCGTGCTGCTGGTGAACGGACGTTATGCCGGTGAGCATCACGGAGGCTTCTCGCCCTTTATCGTAGACATAACCCCCTACATCAACTTCGGGGTATCCAACTCCATAGTCATAGTGGTCAACAACTCGTCCCGTACCGATGTCATACCCATCGCCTCCGACAGGAGCTTCTACGGAGGTCTCTATCGGGGTTGCGAGCTTATCGTCACGGACACCGACCATATAGGGGTGTTCGACGACGGCACCGACGGCGTGAGGTTATCCGTTCGCGACCTTAACGAATCGGAGGCATTGGTAGAGGCCCGCATGGTGTTCGACGGCACGCCAGGCGACGACCTTAACATAGCCTTGGAGCTATACCGCCCCTCCGACACTATACCTATTGTAAGCTCGACAGCCACCGCACGCATAGGCTACGACGGCATGGCCGAGCTTACGATGCCCTTCACCGTAAAGAACCCGGTGATGTGGGACGGCATGAACGATCCGTTTCTCTATGAGGCGGTTGTGACCATGACCACCGGTGCCGGAGCGTTCGACAGGGTGGATATGCCTTTGGGGTTGCGCACCGTGGGTGTCGACCGCGACAAAGGATTCATGCTCAACGGCCGCCCGTACAAACTGCGCGGCGTGATATTGCGTCAGGACCGTAGCGGCAAAGGGGCGGCCCTGAGCCGTCGCGACATGGAGGAGGACGTGCGTATGATTCTCGGCATGGGAGCAAACGCAGTGCGTCTGGCCGACGGCACCCATGACGAATATTTCTACGACCTGTGCGACGCCAACGGCATAGTGGTGTGGAGCGATCTGCCTCTCAACGGCGGAGAGGGTCGCGGCGGGAAAGGGTTCATCGACTCTTACGCTTTCAAGGACAACGCCACGCAACAGCTCAGAGAGATGATATCGCAGCTCGAGAGTCACCCCTCGGTGGTTATGTTAGGCATATTCAGCAATATACGCTCGGTGGGCGATAATCCTCAGGGGTTCCTGCGCGAGCTTAACGACTACGCCAAGGAGCAGGCCCCCGACCGGCTGACGGTATGTTCGTCGATAGAGGACGGCGCCATCAACCGCATAACCGACCTTGTCTCATGGGCGCAATACTTCGGATGGGAGAGCTGTGACGCCGACGACTATCTGAAATGGGCCGACCAGTTCAAGGAGGGGTGGCGCGACCTTATGCCGGGCTTAGGCGAATACGGTGCCGGTGGCGACATAACGGTACAGTCGTCGGTGGCGGCCAAGGCCTCGTCGGAGCATCACCCCGAAAGCTATCAGGCTCTGTTTCACGAACGTTACGCCGACATGATAGACGAGACCCCCTATTTCTGGGGCACCTTTATAAACTCGATGTTCGATTACGGTCACCCCGTCTACACCGCCGACAGCAAGGAGGTATGCGACATGGGGCTGGTGACCTTCGACCGCCACACCCCCAAAGATGCCTATTACGTCTACAAGGCGCTCTGGAGCGACGAGCCGTTCGTCTACATAGCCGAAAGACGCAACGACAGGACGACGGGGTACAGCCGCCGGATAAAGGTCTACTCCAATCTCGACAATGTGGAGCTGACCTTGAACGGCAGACCCGCAGGCAGCGTAGCACCGGTTCGCGGACGTGCCGTATGGGATGTGGAGCTGCAGCCCGGCATCAACACCATAGCCGTCGCATCGGGACCGTATCGCGACGAGGTGTCGGTAGAGGTGTTCAGCGATATTCTCGACAGGGAGCTGTCATCGGCAAAGACTACCAAAAAAGCGAAAAAATAGAGTCCGGTTGCAGGTCATGATTTTATATGTGCCGTGACGGCATTAGGAACTTACGGGTGAAATCCGGCGGCTGATATCGGTCGCCGGATTTATTTTAACATTCGGTATTGTTATGTCATTGTACGGATGAAATTCGGAAAAGCCGCATGGTTGTGTGTCGCCCATTATTTGAACACAGAAGCTTGTCTTTACGGCTGGAGCCTGCGGGGGAGCGCGTCTTGCGGTGGGTACACCTCGCGGTGGGCAGAGAGAGCGGGTAGATGTGGGTTGCTGACGTGTAAGCGGGACTCCGTTCGGGGATATTTCCGCCCGCCGTAAGGCGATGTATATGGCTCATGTCAGGTCGCATTAGATAAGACGTCGCATCGTCTCATATCGGGCACAAGATATGTGTCTGAGTCACGATACGGCATTTGTGCGTTCACTTGGAGAGGCTGACCCTGAACGCTTTGGGGGTCATGCCGTAGAATCTTTTGAACTGCTTTATGAAGTGAGACGGATTGCTGAAACGGCATTGTACCGATATCTGGGCTATGCTGTCGGTGGTGGAAAGCAACAGAAACCGGGCGTGCGACAGTCTCTGTTCCACTATCCATTTGTGCGGAGAGGTGCCGTAACGACATGTGAACTCCGACTTGAACGCCGACACGCCCATGCCGCAGTTACGGGCCATGTCTTTTATGGAGCTGTTGCTCAGGATGTTCTCCTTGACAGTCTTGTCTATTATACTGCCGCCCTCCGACACTCCGCGCAACAGTCGGCCTCCGATGCACACATGATCTTCGAGCGACAGCAATATGCAGAATAGCTCCGAGAGTTTGAGCAGCCTGAAGGTATAGTTGTCGAAGTCGAAACGGCCGTCCATATACAGGGCGAGCATATCGAAGTAGAGTGACAGACGTGCCCCGCTGGTGGTGAGGGCGGTGTGTCGGTCGCATCGCGGGCACCGGTGGGCGGCCCTCTCCAACGACCCGTTCCGTCCTATTACCGACAGGGCGTTGACCAGCTCGCTCTCACCGAACTCCACCGTGATGTCGCGATAGACCCCGCGGCCGTGAGAGTGACGTTCTATGCAATAGTCGCCGCGTTCGAGAAAGAGCATCTCGCCGGCACAGAAGCGTAACTGCTCCATAGGCATGGTGAGCGTGGCCTCGCCGGAGATTATATATGTGAGGGTGTAGTTACGACAACTGACTGTGGTGATGTCGACACTTAAAGGGACTGAATTTTTCCGATACGAAGGTAACGATACGGCGCCGCTGTCGTTATGGGATACGGACATGTCGTGTAGGTATTGTGTCGGACAGGGAGCTTTATTCAGATGCAAATATAATAATTATTTTCACTTTACGGTGAGCGGATCTGTCGGATAATGAAAATTTTATTTCCGACTATATGCGGAAGGTGGTGTGTTGGCTAAGTTGAAACAACATAACATTTGGTGTGGCCTATCCGAGACTTTGCGGTATCGTGGAGATGCTGTGTTAACCCGATTGAAATAACACAACTTCGGGTGTAGTTTATCAGAAAGGGGTCCGTGACTTGAATCTGCTTTTGCTACATTGTGGAGATGCTGTGTTAACCTGATTGAAATAACACAACTTCGGGTGTAGTTTATCGAAAAGGGGTCCGTGACCCCATTGGAAATTGGGGGGAAAAGATTAATTTTGTGGCTGTAAGTAAATATGGTTTGTATGTCAGATAATACGATACTCTCCAAATTGGAGGGGATAAAGACTAAATACGAGACTATCGCGGCACAGATCACCGATCCGGAGGTCATGTCGGACATGAAGCGCTACGTGCAGCTCAACAAGGAGTATAAGGAGCTTGGTCCCGTGGTGGAGGCGAGCGAGCGTTATAGGCTCGCCGTCAGCAACCTTGAGTTGGCGAAAGAGATAGTTGCCAACGAGAAGGACGAGGAGATGCGCGAGATGGCCAAGGGCGAGATAGAGGAGCTGGAGCCGCAGATAGAGAAGCTGGAGGAGGATATAAAGCTGATGTTGATACCGGCCGACCCGCAGGACTCCAAGAACGCCATATTGGAGATACGCGGCGGTGCGGGCGGCGACGAGGCGGCCATATTCGCAGGCGACCTGTTGCGCATGTACACCCGCTATTTCGAGAAGAGAGGGTGGCGTTTCGAGACCACCTCGGTGAGCGAGGGTACCGCCGGCGGCTATAAGGAGATTGTGCTCAAGGTGAGCGGCGAGAATGTCTACGGCACGCTCAAATACGAGTCGGGCGTACACCGCGTGCAACGGGTGCCTCAGACCGAGACACAGGGACGCGTCCATACCTCGGCGGCATCGGTAGCCGTGTTGCCGGAGGCCGAGGAGTTCGATATAGACCTCAAGATGGAGGATATACGCAAGGATACGTTCTGTGCGTCGGGTCCGGGCGGCCAGTCGGTCAACACCACCTATTCGGCCATACGCCTCACGCACATACCTACGGGCATAGTGGTGCAGTGTCAGGATCAGAAATCGCAGCTCAAAAACTTCGACAAGGCTTTGGAGGAGTTGCGTACGCGAATATATAACCTTGAATATCAGAAGTATCTGGACGAGATATCGTCCAAACGCAAGACTATGGTCTCTACCGGCGACCGTTCGGCCAAGATACGTACCTACAACTATCCGCAGGGGCGCGTCACCGACCATCGTATCAACCTGACGCTCTATAACTTGGCCGCCATAATGGACGGCGACATACAGGAGATAATCGACAAGTTGCAGTTCGCCGAGAATGCCGAGCGTCTAAAGGCCGCCGCGGAGGAGTAGCGATAGGTATGACGCGTGTCGGTTGCGGCGCATACGTCAGATGTTCGGGCGGTATTTGGTGAAACAATAAAACAGACATATCATGACATCTCAGGAGTTATTCGGGCAGATAGCGGCAAAAAAGAGTTTCCTGTGCGTGGGTCTCGACACCGACGTGCGTAAAATTCCCGCCCACCTCAAGGATAGCGACGATGCTATCTTCGAGTTCAACCGCGCCATAATAGACGCCACAGCCCCTTTCACCGTGGCATACAAGCCCAATCTGGCCTTCTACGAGGCGGCGGGTCTCGACGGCTGGCGCGCTTTCGAGAAGACGGTGGCATATCTCCGTTCGGAA
The DNA here is from genome assembly GCA_947176715.1 of uncultured Rikenellaceae bacterium. Lineage (GTDB taxonomy): Bacteria > Bacteroidota > Bacteroidia > Bacteroidales > Rikenellaceae > CASDZP01. The sequence goes on from CAMWRR010000054.1 coordinate 8,931, forward strand.
TATCCGGAGATGTTCGTGATAGCCGACGCCAAACGCGGCGACATAGGCAACACCTCGCAGATGTATGCCCGTACATTCTTTGAGACAGTCGATGTCGACTCGGTGACGCTATCGCCCTATATGGGTCTCGACACCGTGGCTCCTTTCCTGCAATATCCGGGCAAGTGGGCCACCATTCTGGCACTCACCTCCAACGCCTCGGCATCAGACTTCGAGACCGAGCAGACAACCTCGGGCGAGAGGCTTTACGAAGTGGTGTTGCGCAAATCGAAACAGTGGGGAAGTGTCGATAACATAATGTATGTGGTGGGGGCGACCAAAGCCGAGATGTTGTCGTCGATACGGGAGATAGTCCCCAACCATTTCCTGCTCGTGCCGGGAGTGGGGGCGCAGGGCGGAAGCCTGAGCGAGGTGGCCCGTTATGGCATGAATGACAGGTGCGGACTGCTGGTCAACTCGTCGCGGGCTATAATATATGCCGACCAAAGCGAGCGTTTCGCAGAAGCGGCCGGACAGGCGGCTAAGGAGATGCGCGATCAGATGGCGGTGTTGTTGGAGGAGTGTCTCAAACGATAGTAGAGTATTTGAATTATAAGTTGGACCTTGGGTGTTGTTATAGCATTTAAGGTCCTTTTTGTATATTATCACCTAGATGTTCGGGAGGGGTTGGTGAGTTGGGGAGGATGTTTATGGGTGGGCGTTTTTTGTGCGTAGGCCATGAATGACTCGGGGATTCTATAGGTCGGTGACGT
>CAMWRR010000055.1 GCA_947176715.1 uncultured Rikenellaceae bacterium
TCCGTCCCTGTGATGTCGGGACATTCACTGAAAAGTGAAAATACTCAACGTATCATTCCTTATGTCGGTGCTTGGGTTTGTTGGTTTTCGATTTGATTCCTCTATAATTATGGCACCATACCAAGAGCGGGTAAAGTGGCATTGAACACTTTTCGTATTGCTCCGTCCGTGCGTAAGCGAAAACATCAACCTCATTCCGCTTGTTTCGGTCCGAGGCACGAGGACCGTAAGCCAATCCTCTCTTCTGCCCGCCGCGAGGCGCGCATATTTCGCCCCTGTATAAGACATAGTTGTCTGTGATATATGGAAACCGCCGGAGAGCGATAACACCTTGGAGGCGACACTCGACCGGGCCGATGCTTATGCGTCTATCCCTTTTTGGTGGGGATTATCTTGCGTTACGTAGAGGAAAAGGACTATTTTTGTAGCATAAATAGTAGATAAAATAGTAGCCGATACAGTAATATGAGTCAGAAGAGCCCCGGGATAGTACAGTCGCTTTTGCCTATCGCAACTTTGGTGGGCATGATTCTTTTCAATGTCGTTTACTTAGGCGACTATACGCTTTCGGGAGCCAATCAGCTGGCGCTCATGGGTGCGTCGGCGGTGGCGGCGGTCATAGCGATGTATAACGGCGTCACATGGGGCGAGCTTATGGATGGGGTAGTGGGCACCATAACGTCGTCGTTGTCGGCTATCATAATATTGCTTATCATAGGTATGCTATCCGGCAGCTGGATGATGGGCGGGGTGGTGCCCTCCATGATATACTACGGTCTCGAGGTTTTGAGACCCGAATATTTCTTGCCGGCCACCGTGGTGTTGTGCGCTGTGGTGTCGGTCTCTATCGGCAGCTCGTGGTCTACGATAGCCACTATCGGTGTGGCTCTGTTGGGCATAGGCGACGCTTTGGGTTTCGACCCTGCGGTGGTTGCCGGGGCTATCATCTCCGGGGCCTATTTCGGCGACAAGGTATCGCCCCTCTCCGACACCACCAATCTGGCCGCGGCGGTGGCGGGAACGCCTCTGTTCACCCATATCCGCTACATGATGAACACCACCGTACCATCGATAGCGATAACCGTGGTCATATTCATAGTGATGACTCTCACAGGAGCGCACGAGGGGGAGGGCGACGCCGTGAGGATACAGGAGGGCATAGCCTCGCTCTATAACGTGTCGCCGTGGTTTTTTCTCATTCCGCTCGCCGTGGTGGTGATGATAGTGCGCAAGATGCCGGCCATCCCCGTGCTCTTCGTGGGTGCCGTTCTCGGGGCATTGTCGGCGGTGTGTTTTCAGAGGGGGATGATAGCCGGTCTGTCGGGCGGCGACCTCTCTGTGGCGGGTGTCTGCAAGACCGTATCCATGGGTATGTTCGGCGCTACTGAGGTCGCCTCGGGCGACGTTGTCATAGACGACCTGCTGTCTACCGGCGGCATGGCGGGCATGTTGGACACGGTGTGGCTGATAGTCACGGCCATGATGTTCGGCGGCATGTTGGAGGCGGGCCACTTCCTCGAACGTCTCACCTACGCCATCACGCGACGGGTGCGTCGTACCGGCGGTCTGGTCACCGCCACCTCGGGCACCTGTCTGCTCTTCAATATCACTACCGGCGACCAGTATATGTCGATAGTGATACCGGGCAAGATGTTCGTGCGCTCCTACGAGAGGGCGGGGATAGCCCCGCAGTTGCTCAGCCGCACGCTCGAAGATTCGGCCACCGTCACCTCGGTGCTCATTCCGTGGAACACATGCGGCGCCACACAGTCCGCCATTCTGGGCGTGGCTACCGTAGCATACGCCCCTTTCACGTTTTTTTGCTATCTTAGTCCGGTAATTACTGTAATATATGGATGGCTCGGAATCGGAATACCCAAGCTCTCGGAACATCGTGTCGCCCCCGAAAGGCTCCCCGACACGCCGGTGTAGCGTCACTGTGATAGGATGCGGACGTGTGGCCCGCGCCCTCTCGTCGGCCCTCGTGTCGGCGGGTTGTCACACGGTGATGGCCGGACGCGACAGCGGCAGAGTTGCTGATGCGGCGGCCTCATGCGGTGCGGGATGGTCTCTCGTAGACGATATCGCCCCCTCCGACTACGTTATAATAGCCGTCAGCGACGATGCCGTAGCGGAGGTGTCGTCGCGCGTGGCTGACAGGTGTGCTTCTGATTCCCGGTGGCGCGATACGGTGGTGGCCCACACCTCGGGGACGGTGCCGCTATCGGCCTTGGACGCACGTCTTGCCCGCAGAGGCGTATTCTATCCCTTGCTCAGCTTCACCGGCCGCGACGACTCTTTTGCCGCCGCCCCTCTTCTGATAGAGGGCTCCGACGACACTACGTCCGGAATGTTGTCGGCGCTCGCCGCGTCGCTCGGCTCACGTTATGCCGTGATGGGCTCCGAGGAGCGGGGCAGGGTGCATCTTGCCGCCGTGTTCGCCAACAATTTCGCCGTCAGGATGCAGTCGTTGGCATTCGAGTTGTGCTCGTCGTACGGTATCGACTACGAGTTGTTGAGACCGTTGGTGGCGGCATCCTCGCGTATGACGGCCACGGCTGGCGTCGACCCGCACGACTGTCAGACCGGCCCTGCCGCAAGGGGCGACATATCCACCATAGAGCGTCACAGGGCGATGCTCGCGGGCGATGCGCATCTGTCGGCCGTGTATGACCTTGTCACCGAATCTATAATGAAAACCGGAAAATAATGGCAAATTTCAAAGAGGATCTATCACGCGTGGAGGCTTTCGTCTTCGACTGCGACGGTGTCTTCACCGACGGTTCGCTCACCCTGTTGCCGCCCGACTACGAGGCGTGCCGCACCTTCAATGCCCGCGACGGTTTCGCCGTGTCGTTGGCCGTCAAACGCGGATACCCCGTAGCCCTCATATCGGGGGGACGCGGCGAGGCCGTAAGACGCCGCTTCGAGGGTCTCGGCGTGGGTCACGTGGAGCTGGGGTGCGGCGATAAGTTGCGTTCCCTCAGGGCTTTCTGTGAGGCTAACGGCATCAGTATGGAGCGGGTGCTGTTCATGGGCGACGACGTGCCCGACGTGGAGGCCATGACGGCCGTGGGGGTGCCCGTGTGTCCCAACGACGCCGTGCCGGAGGTGAAGGCGGTGTCGCGCTATGTGTCGCACTTGGGCGGAGGTCGCGGATGCGTGCGCGATGTCATAGAGCAGGTGCTGAGGGCGCAGGGCCGGTGGGCGCATGCAGGGTCGGAGAACGATATTTTTTCGAGATAGACCTCTTTAGAAGCTGTTTAAATTTTTATTTTAAATTTTTTTTGATTCCTTGCCGATGTTTTTTTGGGTTTCGGTCCTATTCACTGCTCCTTATTTGCCTGACAGTTCACTATGAGGCTACGTCGTAGTGAGTATGACTCGAAAACAGCACTCAAAATATTCGGTAAAAAAATCAAACAGCTTCTTAAAGTGAAATTTTTGTCGGTCTGTCTAATCTTTCAGCCCTTTGTGTCGGCTGTTTTCACGAAAAATATTAACTTTACGCAAAGTTCTTAAAAATTAAAAGTACAAATATATGACACTCATCAAATCCATATCTGGCATACGCGGAACGATCGGCGGTGCCGTAGGCGACAATCTCACCCCGTTGGACCTTGTCCGTTTCGTTTCGGCCTATTGCAGGTGGCTCGGGGCGGGAGATGGCTCCAAGAGGCTTAAAGTGGTGTTGGGCCGCGACGCACGTATCTCCGGCGAGATGGTGGCCTCGGTCGTAGAGGGGACGCTCACCGGTTGCGGCGTCGATGTGGTCAATATCGGTCTGGCCACCACCCCCACTACAGAGATGGCTGTGACGGGTTTCGGTGCCGACGGCGGTATAATCCTCACTGCCAGCCATAATCCCAAACAGTGGAACGCCCTTAAGCTGCTCGGTCCCAAAGGCGAGTTTCTCGATGCGGCGGCCGGTGCCGAGGTGTTGCGCATGGCCGAGGCCGAAGATTTCCATTACGCCGATGTCGACTCGCTCGGTAACGCCGAACGCACCTCTTACGACGAGGAGCACATAGAGGCCGTGCTGGCGCTTCCGTTGGTGGATGCCGATGCGGTCAGAGCGGCAGGTCTCAAGGTGGTGGTGGACGGTGTCGATTCTGTCGGCGGCGTGGTCATCCCCCGTCTGCTCGAACGCATGGGCGTGGAGGTGATACGCCTTAACTGCGAGCCTACGGGCCGCTTCTCGCACAATCCGGAGCCTATACCCGCCAACCTCACCGAGATAGCCGCGGCGGTACCGGCTAACGGCGCCGCAATGGGCATAGTGGTCGACCCGGACGTGGACCGTCTGGCCCTCATATCGGAGGACGGCTCAATGTTCGGCGAGGAGTACACCTTGGTGGCCGTGGCCGATTACGTGCTCTCGCACACTCCGGGGTCTACCGTCTCCAACCTCAGCTCGTCGCGCGCTTTGGCCGACGTTACCGCCTCTCACGGATGCTCGTACAGCGCCGCGGCTGTGGGGGAGGTCAACGTGGTGGCCAAGATGAAAGAGACCGGTGCCGTGATAGGCGGCGAGGGCAACGGCGGCGTCATATACCCCGAGCTGCACTACGGCAGGGACGCTCTTGCGGGCGTGGCCCTCTTCCTTACCCACTACGTCAAGAGGGGCCTCTCTATGACGGCGTTGAGGGCTGCATATCCCGACTACCATATCGTCAAGAACCGTATAGACCTCTCGCCCTCCACCGACGTGGACGCCATATTGAGGGCCGTTAAGGGACATTACGCCGCAGAGCGCATCACCGACATAGACGGTGTCAAGATAGATTTCGCCGACGGGTGGGTACACCTGCGCAAGTCTAACACCGAGCCTATCATACGCATATACAGCGAGGCCCGTACCGAAGCTCGCGCCGAGGAGCTGGCCGGAGGTGTCAAGGCGGTGGTGGCGGCGTTGTAGCGTCTGCTCCTGTGCGCAGGCAGTGTTTCGTTGCGACGCACAAGGCGAGGCCGTGTGGCTTGTTATAAGGGGGAGAGCGGCGTTGGTCCGGTCGATTCGTTCTGTCGGTAGACGTTGATATTATGAAAATAGTTATGGATAGAAAAGATATTGTCGCCTCCATAGTGGGGTTGCTTCGCAGAGAGAAGCTGTCGGCGTTCGTGATACCGAGCGGCGACTGTCACGGCAGCGAGTATGTGGCCGACCACTGGAAGTGCCGCGAGTATGTCAGCGGCTTCGACGGGTCGGCAGGTACGTTGGCGGTTACCGTCGACGGGGCCGCCCTGTGGACCGACTCGCGTTACTGGCTTCAGGCCGAGGCCCAGTTGGAGGGTAGCGGCATAACGCTCATGCGCGAGGGTGCCGACGGGGTCCCCTCCATGGCCGAATGGCTCGGGTCGAAGTTCGCCCACGGACGGGTGGGGGTCGATGCCTCGCTCTACACGGTCAGCGCTATGCAGACCCTGATGCGCTCGCTCGCTCCGCTGGAGGTGGTGGCCACAGGCGACATATTCGACGAGCTGTGGCCCGGGCGTCCCGCACTGCCGCAGGCTCCCGTGACGCTTCTCGACGACGAGTACAGCGGTCTGAGGGCCTCAGGTAAGTTGCGACGTGTGCGCCGGGAGCTGGGGCTGGCCAACGGTGCCGTCTATCCGGTGTCGGCATTGGACGAGATAGCGTGGCTGCTCAATATCCGCGGGGGCGATATAGACTACAACCCAGTTACTGTATCCTATCTGCTGGTAAGCGAGGATAAGGCCGTGCTGTTCATAGACGGCGACAAGCTCTCCGTGCCCGTAGTCCACAGGTTGCAGGCCGAGGGTGTGGAGATAAGGGACTACGGCGATTTCGATGCCGCTCTGTCGCAATGTCGCGACAGGAGGGTGGTGTTCAACCCCTCGTCGCTTTCGTGGCGCCACTACGAGCTATTGCGTCTGGGAGGCGCCGTGCTTGAGGCGGAGAGCGACCCCTCCGGAGTGGCGACCTCCATGAAAGCCGTCAAGAATCCCATAGAGATAGAGGGTTTCCGACGCGCCATGATAGAAGACGGTGTGGCGCTCGTCAGGTTCTATATGTGGCTCGAGGAGCAGTTGCACTTGGGGCGTCGTCCCACCGAATGGCAGGCTGGCGAGAGGCTCGGGGAGTTCCGGGCCGAGAGTCCGCTGTTCCGCTCCGACAGCTTCGCCCCTGTCGTGGGCTATAAATCCAACGGTGCCATAGTCCACTACGAAGCCCCCCGCAAAGGGTGCAAACGCGTGGGGATGGACGGATTTCTGCTGATAGACTCCGGCGGGCAATACCTGTGCGGTACCACCGACATTACCCGCACCGTACACTTCGGCACCCCCACGGAGCAGGAGAAACGCGATTTCACACTGGTGCTCAAAGGTCATATCGACCTTGCGCGCGCAGTCTTCCCCGAGGGTACGCGCGGCAGCCAGCTCGATTTTCTGGCGCGTCGTCATCTGTGCGCCGAGTCGCTCAACTATCTTCACGGCACCGGTCACGGCGTAGGCCATTACCTGTGCGTTCACGAGGGTCCGCAGTCGATACGCATGAACGAGAACCCCGTGACGCTCAAGGCGGGCATGGTTATAACCGACGAGCCGGGGTTGTACCGTCCCCGCAAGTGGGGCATACGCTCCGAGAACGTGTTGCTATGCGTGGAGCACTCGTCGGGTCCGTTCGGTCGCTATCTCGCGTTCGAGCCTCTCACGCTCTTCCCGTTCGATGTGCGCTCCATAGTGCTCGATATGTTGACGGTGGAGCAACGTCGCTATCTTAACCGTTATCACGAGACCGTCTACGATCTTCTCAGCCCTAAGCTGACGGCCAAAGAGAAGTTGTGGCTGATGGGCAAGACAAAGAGTATCTGATGTTTATGAAGCAGAATATATTGATAACCAACGACGACGGAGTCGCTTCCAAGGGCTTGCGTGCCCTTATAGAGGAGGCTTCGCGGTTCGGACGTGTTACGGTGGTGGCTCCGGAGCACGGCATGTCGGGCATGTCGCACGCCATAACCATGTCTAACCCGCTCTATCTGCGTAAGGTACGCCAGCGCGACTATGCGGTCGTCTACGCATGTTCGGGCACGCCTGTCGATTGCGTCAAGCTCGCGATAGACCACGTCATGAAAGACGATGCCCCCACTCTGGTGCTCTCGGGCATAAACCACGGTGCCAACTCGAACATAAGCGTCATATATTCCGGAACCCTCGGTGCCGCCACGGAGGGGTTCAGTTACGGCATCCCGTCGATAGGCTTCTCGCTCATAGACCACGACACCGTGGCCGACCTCACCGCCACGCGCCACTATGTGCGGGAGGTGATAGAGACGGTGCTGAGGCGCAACGACAGTAAGGCGCTGTGTCTCAATGTCAACGTGCCTGCCCTGCCGCTCGACGAGATAAAGGGCATACGCGTGTGCCGTCAGACCAAAGGCTACTGGATGGAGGAGTTCGTGCGCAAGACCGACCCGCGCGGCCGCGACTACTACTGGCTCACCGGCAAGTTCGTAAACCTTGAGCCGGACGAGCCGGACAGCGACGAATGGGCCCTTGCCAACGGTTACGTGTCGGTGGTGCCGGTGACGGTGGACCTTACCGACTACAAGCAGATGGAGATAAGCCGGGATTGGTTCTCGGCGGAGTGATTCGCTTTCGTCGAATGGCACGTGTTTACCCGTATCTTTATAAGGGCCGGTTACTGACCAAACAGGATAAATGTCTGTCGACTATGCCGTTGGACCGTCCTCGTGTGTGGTTGGATTTCAGTGAGTTATGTGCTGCCGAGGAGGTCGGCACGGCTCCGGTGTATCTGTTCTCGCAAGCGGATATAGTCAATGACTCCGACGGTAACGATGTCGAATTGCGTGACGGCATGAAGGTCTCCGTGTTTGAGGAGGATGTCGATACGGCGGGTAATCCCGACGCCCTTTTGGCCGACGGCGTTGTTGTCAGAAACTTTCTCGAATCGTATCCGACTGTAAAGTGGCTGATAAGGCTGGTTAAGAGCAAAGAGAGGTATGAGAGCGGGGCGGAATATGTGTATTGGATGTCTGATTTGACCGGTCGGATATGAGTTGTCCGGGGTAGTCGGCGGCTCTATGCCGGGTCTACTCCGAGATGTCGGCGAACCAGTAGCAGTAGCTCTTCTCGCTTCCGTCGTCGAGCCTTACGGGGAAGCACTTCATGAACGGCTCTCCGAGCGAGAATGTAACGGGATGGCTGAATATTGGGCCGTCGTAACAGAACGTGTGATACTCGCCGTTCTCGCCGCACTGGTCTATGCCCGAGGGCAGGTCGTCGATGAAACGGCGGTCTATCGTACGCCCTATCCACTCTCTACCCAACGCCTCCGACTCGGTGGTTATCACCTTGGTCTTTAGCCCCGAGGCGAGAAACTCCTCCATTATCTCTGCGGACGATTTGCCCCATAGCGGCTCCACCACCGTGACACCGTACGGCGACAGTTGTCGCTCGCGGTAGGAGCGCACGTCGTGCAGGAATATGTCACCGAATATGAAATGGTCGACACCTTGGGAGACAAACCTCTCCACGGCCTGTGACATGGCCGACTCGTAACCGGCCATCTCGCCGGAGGGAAGCTCCAGTATGGAGAGTGGGATGCCGATGCTTTCGGCCTGACGCTCAAGCAGATTAACCGGTATGCCGTGCATCGATGAGCGTTCGGTGTCGCGGTTTACGGTCGTCAGGAGCGATACTATCCGGTATTCGCCCGACGATATGGCCCGCCATAATGCCAAGGCGGAGTCTTTGCCGCCGCTCCAGTTGAATACCGCGTTTTTCATAGTAGCCTTTGTTTCGGTTAATGGTTGCGTCGACAAAAATAATACAATGTGCGGATATTGCAAACGGAGCAATGGTCGGCTATTTCACCACCGGCTTGCGGTTTATGTCGAAAATGTCTATTCCGGCTTTGTCGAAAAGGTCCTCCAAGGCGGAGAGTCCGTGACGTCGCTTATACTCCAACTCCGACTGCGATATGGGTATGCCGAGCATCACCTTTACCGGCGTTCCGAGCACCTGCAACGACGCCAACCTGTTGTGCCACAGATAGGGGTAGTAGAACATGATGTGTTTCATGGAGGCCTCGGGATAGTACATGCTTACGACCGATTCGAATACATTGCCTAAAGAGCAGTCCCATTTGTCGCGCATCACGAAAAAGGCGCACGAGGCCACTATCGCCTCTATCTGCGGGAAGCGTCCGTATCCGCCCATCACTATCTCGTAGCATCCGCCTTTGATGTCGTAGCCCATAAGCCCGAGGGTGCCGTAGAAAGATACCCCCGCATCGACGGCATCGGTGCAGTGCAGTATGTCGAGCGAGCACACCCCGAAGTCGTCGGCGTACGAGGTAACGCACGGATTGACCCCCAGCACGGGCGACAACCTGCTGAACAGCTCTATCTGCGCATTGTTCGGGTATAATACGGGCGAATACAAAACAGCATCTTTTCATACGGAGGTATTAGTTGTGTCGCTCGGCTTTTGTCAAGAGCTGTAATCCCTCCGTGTGTCGTTACTATAATTTTTAGCGTGAGGCCTATGGCTTTACGCTTTTGTGATCTTTCATTTTGAGGTGACAAGATATCTCTTTTCCTTTCGGCATATCTTATCACCGCATCTTACTCTTGCCGGGGCCCTTTTTTCGGAAACCGACCGGGGCTTTGTGGCGCTTGAAC
>CAMWRR010000056.1 GCA_947176715.1 uncultured Rikenellaceae bacterium
GGTGAACACTACATCGTAGAGAGGTTGAGGGATTGGAATAAGTGGAACGGACCCCTTCTTGATAAACTATACCTCGGGCGGTTCTATCGAGTTGAGGTGAACACTACATCGTAGAGAGGTTGAGGGATTGGAATAAGTGGAACGGACCCCTTCTTGATAAACTATACCTCGGGCGGTTCTATCGGGTTGGGGTGAACACTACATCGTAGGGAGGTTAAATGATTATAATAAGCGGCGTTACCGGACGAAGTTGGCACTGCATATTCAGGGAGCTATGAATATGAATTATAGATAATAATTGAATGATATCAAAAACTTGATTACCTTAGCGAATGGTAGCCCGAGCGAAGCGAGTGGCATCAAACACTTTCCGCTTTCTCGGCCGTGAGCGGAGCGAGGGCCGTGCGGGCCGGAGCCTCCCCCCACGGAGGCCCGCAATAGAGAGTAGCTGAACTATGGGCGTTATTCGCCGAGTTTAGACAAAATCAATCTCCCGACTTTCCCGCTCGGCGCGGTCCCCCGCAGGCTCCGGCCCGCACTTCGTATCGTTGTAAAAGTCGTACATATTATAAAATAAGACTTTATCGACGAAAACGGGGGTCACGGACCCCTCTTGATAAACTATACCTCGGGTGGTTCTATCGGATTGAGGTGAACACTGCATCGTAAGGAGGTTAAATGATTATAATAAGCGGCGTTACCGGACGAAGTTGTCGCTACATCTTCGTAAGATAATGCCCGATAAATTTAAAGACTTTTAATTTTCAGCAATAGCAATAAATACGACATGGCTAAAGTTTCGATGATAGCGGCAATGGCCTCCAACAGGGCATTGGGCAAGGACAACAAGCTGTTGTGGCACATAAGCGAAGATTTGAAGCACTTCAAGGCGATAACTTCGGGCGGAGTGGTGGTGATGGGTCGTCGCACCTACGAGTCTTTGGGCAGACTGTTGCCGGGACGCGTCAATGTGATAGTCACCCGCAACACGGCAGACGCTGTGGACGGCGCCGTCATGGTATCGTCCTTGGAGGAGGCTCTGGAGCGTTACGCCGACAGGGAGGAGATATTCATAATAGGCGGCGGTCAGATATACCGTGCTGGGCTGCCCCTCTCTGACAGAGTGTACCTCACCGAGGTTATGCACCCCTACGAGGCCGACACCTTCTTCCCGGAGCTGGACCCCGCAATATGGCACGAGAGCGAGCGTCGGCACAACGACCGCGGCGCCGATTTCGCCTACCCGTTCGACTTCGTGATCTACGACAGAGTGGCAAGATAAATATTCCGTAAAAAAGCGACTATGGCAACTACAAAGCAACTGCAAGACAAGATAAAAGAGCTTAAAAAGAGCAAGAGAGCCATCATACTGGCGCATTACTACACGCGTCCCGAGGTACAGGAGGTGGCCGACTTCGTGGGCGACAGCCTCCAGCTGGCCCGTGCGGCACAGGGTACCGACGCCGACATAATACTCTTCGCCGGGGTACACTTCATGGGCGAGACGGCCAAGGTGCTGTCGCCGGAGAAGAAGGTGCTCATCCCCGACCCCGAGGCCGGATGCTCGCTGGCCGACTCGTGTCCTGCGTACGACTTCGCACGTTTCATAGAGGCGCATCCGGGTCACACCGTGGTCAGCTATGTCAACACCTCGGTGGCGGTAAAGGCCCTCACCGACATAGTGTGCACGTCGAGCAACGCCTTGCAGGTGGTGCGCTCCATACCCGAGTCGACACCCGTGATATTCGGTCCCGACCGTAACCTCGGCTCCTATATCAAGAGCATGACGGGACGCGACAACATGGTTATATGGGACGGCGCGTGTCACGTGCACGAACGATTCTCGCTCGAAGAGATTCTCCGCCTCAAACGCGAGCACCCCGGGGCAAAGGTGCTGGTACACCCCGAATGCAAACAGCAGATAGTGCTCGTGGCCGACCACGTAGGCTCCACGGCCGCGCTCCTCGACTATGCCCGAAAAAGCGATGCCGACGAATTTATAGTGGTGACCGAGCCGGGCATAATATTCAAGATGCAGGAGGCATGCCCCGACAAACGGTTCATCCCCGCACCGCCCACCGACAGCTCGTGCGCCTGCAACGACTGCAGCTATATGAAGCTCGTGACTCTACCCAAGATAATAGACACCCTCGAGCATGAGCTAAACGCCATAGAGATACCGGAAGATGTCGCCCAAAAGGCGGTAAGACCTATACTGAGGATGTTGGAGGTGAAATAACCCGACAGCCTACCCCCTTTCAAGCCCCGGCCGTAACATGACCGGGGCTTGCACGTCTCACGGCAGACAGAGAGGCGGACTGTTCTCAGTGAGAGAGTCTGTTTTTAATTATCGCTGTCCGGTAAAGATTCAGAAGATCCGCATAACATATCAATGGCAGCTCTTTAACGCAAAGGCTTGTCTTTGTTATGTGTCACAGAGGCCGGAGCCTGCAGGGGAGCGCGCCTCGCGACGGGCAGAAGTGAGGCGGTTCGGTGCACTTATTTAACGTGAATTCGATATAAGACAAATTCCGTATATCGTTATTGTACAGTCATTTAGCGACACAAACACGGACCGAAGCCTACGGGGACAGTGCGGCGGGCAGAAGAGAGGCTGTTTAATACCCTTAACAAATAACGCTTAAACACTCCGTTACTCTCACTTGCAGGCCTCTGTGCGGGGGAATTTTGCCCGCCGCGAGATACAGAAATCATTTGACCCTGTCCGGATTTTTGGCGATGAAATCCTCCCACCCCCCCTTAGAGCCCGATACGGGCAGGGGCGCCGTCTCCTGAAGATGGTGGCACAACGCCACGGCCAATCCGTCGGTAGAGTCGAGATTCTTGGGCAACTCCTTGAGCGACAGTATATGTCGCAACATCTCCGCCACTTGCAGCTTGGAGGCCCCGCCCGTACCGGCTACGGCTATCTTTACCTTGGTAGGCGCATACTCGAATATCTCGCCGCAATGGGCCGATGCCGCGGCTATGGCCACCCCCTGCGCCCGTCCGAGCTTGAGCATGCTCTGCACGTTCTCTCCGAAGAAGGGGGCCTCGAGGGCCACGGCGTCGGGCCTGTACTCCATCACCAAAGAGCTTACCCTCTGGTATATATGTCCGAGTTTGAGATATGGGGTCTTGAACCGCGAGAGGTCGATATAGCCCATGGTCACGAAAGAGACCTTGCGACCGCATACGCGGATGACCCCGTAGCCCATCTTGTTGGTACCCGGGTCTATACCCATTATTGTCCGGTCGGCCATCTGGTCAGCCTATTTATCGCCGCGCAGCTCGGCTATCTCGCGTTTGAGAGCGGCTATCTCGCGACGCATCTCGGGCAACTCCTTGAATACCATGAAGGCGCGCTGGAAGTCGCGGGCATGAAACGCCGGGGTGCCTAACAACACCTCCCCCTCGCGTTTGACGGCAGAGCCCACTCCGGCCTGCGACCCTATCTGCGTCTTGTCGGCGACGGTTATATGGCCCGCTATGCCCACCTGTCCGGCGAACATACAGTTGGCGCCCACCTTGGTAGAGCCGGCTATACCCGTCTGGGCGGCGGCTACGGTGTCGTGATCTATCACCACGTTATGGCCTATCTGAATGAGGTTGTCGAGCTTGACACCGCGTCGGAGAACGGTGGAGCCCATCGTGGCGCGGTCGACGCATGTGTTGGCGCCTATCTCCACATCGTTCTCTATCACCACATTGCCTATCTGCGGTATCTTCTTGTAGCGGCCGTCCACCGGTGCGAAGCCGAAACCGTCGGCACCTATGACGCAACCGCTGTGGAGTATGACGTTATCGCCCAACACGCAACCCTCGTATATCTTTACGCCGCTATTGACCGTCACGTTATCGCCGAGCTTTACGCCCATGCCTATGTACGAGTGCGGATATATCTTGCAGCCCTTGCCTACCACGGCACCGTCGTCTATCACGGCGAACGGACCTACGTACGCGTCCTCGGCAACCGACGCGCTCTCCGATATGGAGGCCAAGGGGCTGATGCCGCTCTTCTGCGGCTTGTTGGCCACGTAGAGGTCTAAAAGCTGCGCGAAAGAGCCGTAAGGGTCGGCCACCTTCACCAAGGTGGCGTTTACGGAGCGGGTAGGCGCGAAGTCTTTCGACACTATCACTATCGTAGCGGCGGTATCGTAGATGTAATGTTCGTATTTGGGGTTGGCAAGGAACGCCAGATCGCCGCATTTAGCCTCCTCTATCTTGGCTACCGAGCTGACGGCGGCATCCGGATTGCCTACCACTTCGCCTCCGAGGAAAGAGGCTATCGTCTGTGCAGAAAATTCCATATCTTCAGTTTAATAGATTCTACAACGGCTATCGCGCCGACGTATTGCCCTTCGCCCTGCCCTCTCTCTTGCGTATGATATATTTGGGCAACCAGTTGAGGAACACCATGCCTATGAGTACGTCGGAGACGAACAGCAGGTTGGAGTTTATATCCTGCAACGCGAAGTTGAATATTATTATAGCGATGGCCATTATCAGTATTATACCCGTGCTCTGCATGTGGGTGAAGCCGAGGCGGAGAAACAGGTGGTGTATGTGCGTCTTGTCGGGGAAGAACGGCGGACGCCCCTTCATTATGCGTTCGGTGAGCACCCTCACGGTGTCGAACACCGGTATGAACACCGCCGACAACACCATAAGCTCCCCATTGGGGGTGTCGAAGGTGAAGGTGCCCATCCCCGTATTGAGGTCGATGAACTTAAGACCGAGGAAAGATACTATGTAACCGAGCATGAGCGACCCGCCGTCACCCATGAACACCTTGAGCCTCATGCCACGGGTGTTGTAAAGGAAGAATGTGACCACGCATCCGAGCAGGCTGACGCCGAGCATGGTGTAGGCGTAGAGGTCGTGATAGTAGAACCACCCCGAGAGAACGCACAGCGCTATGGCTCCCAACCCGGAGCACAGCCCGTCCACTCCGTCTATCAGGTTGTAGGCGTTGACCGCGCCCACCACCACGAACACCGTGAGAAGCACGCTGAAGACGGGGTGTATGTAGTATATGCCGAAAAGGCCGTCGAACGATTTTATGTTGAGGTCCGCCAGCACCAGCATTGCGGCGGCGACCACCTGCACCAGAAACTTGCTTTTATAGCCGATGCCGACCAGATCGTCCGCAAGACCTATGAAAAACAGCGATATGAGACCGGCCACGAAGAAGAGAAACTCGGCGTAGAACTCGTCGGCATAGACGGGGTTGAGATCGAATCCCGTGGTGATGTGGAGTATGCCCAAAGAGAGACAAAACGAGACCAGCACGGCCGGCAGGAACGAGATGCCGCCCAGACGCGGGATGGCTCCCGTATGGACCTTTCTCGCATTATGGGAGTCGAACAGACGTTTGCGCTTGGATATGATGATTATGTTCGGAATGGTTATCCATCCGATGAATGCCGACATAACGAGTGTCAGAACGATAAAACCCACCATAACTCTTTAAGCCTTATTTTCTGCAAATATACTACTTTAATATTTAAGAGAATGCCTAAATTCTCCATTCGGTTTGATTTTTTTATACATTCTCGGCTTTTCCGTATCTATCGTAAGTTTCAGACTCTCCGACGGGTTATATCAGAGAGCCCCCCCCGGAGCCGCACCCCGGGATGCCGCCCCGGAGGCACGCCCGCGACAAAAAACCGTATAAATATCATGACCGGACCTGTTTTTCGGCCGAAATACAAAATCGCTTATTACCTTTGCAGAAAGGGTAATCGAATGGAAAAACGAATGGAGCCGTCGGAGGGTCTCGCCCTCTCCGACAGGGTTATGATAGGCGAAACCTCCGATATGGACAATCCGGAGCTACTCGCCGTGATAGCAGGCAGCGACGATGCGGCCACGGTCAAACGCCTTATGCGCTCGTGCAGCGACGGCATAGCCTCGTTGGCGGGACTCAGCGGCGACGACATAGCCAAACGCGGCCGTCTCGGCAAACGTCAGGCCGTAGCTATAGCCGCGGCTATAGAGCTGGCCGCACGCATGGAACCGTCTGCCGGAGAGCTTCCGCAGGAGATAAGGACCAACGCCGATGTAGTGGCCCTCTTCGGGACCGAGATGCGCGGCAAAAGACAGGAGGAGCTGTGGGCGTTATATCTCACCGGCGGCAACAGGCTCATAGAGAGGCGGTGCATATCGATAGGCGGCGCCTCCGGAGTGACCTCCGACATAAAGATAGTGGTAGGCCGCGCCATAGAGCTGCTGGCCGCGGCCGTGATAGTGGTACACAACCACCCCTCCGGAGACCCCTCCCCGAGCGACGAGGACACCGAGCTGACCTCGCGCCTCAAACAGGCCTGCGCCCTTTTCGACATACGTCTGCTCGACCACCTGATAATAGGCGACCGTGAACATTACAGCTTCTTGCAGAGAGGCTGTCTGTGAGATGCCGGCACAATAACCGCATAAATGAATAACCATCGTCCGCCGTATTATACCGGCAGCGATGGTTATTCGCATTCTCGATTTTCCAGAAAGGACAAACCGACTTATGGTCGCCGGCCTACCTTTCGCACTTAATTACCCTCTTATTAAATAAATTAATCCTCCACGGACTTGTCAATAAATGAAAAATACAACTTTTAAACCCTGTAACTTAATACCAAAAATAATTTCATCAACCTTTCTCACTATACAATACTCTATATATTCAAGGCTTTATATAAATCCGTTACATATAGTGAAGAGATATACCGGCCATACATACTAACCCTCCATCCCCTCAGACCGTATCGTATCCCTGTGCTGTCCGATATCGGTATCACAAATTTATGTATTAATGTTTTTCGGTGTAACGGCATATTCCGGATCCGCCCCCAATATCCCCGCATACAGAGAGCGACACAAAGGGCATTACCTGTTTGTCCCTGCTTAAAAATATGATATACTGTCATATAAATACACATGATTATATATGCCAAATCAGAAAATTAATGTGACAGCACCGAAAAAGCACAAACGCGACACCCCGTATAAAGCGTCGATATATGCCCGTACGCTTCACGAACGACAGTTTTCATACACTAACGCACAGATGCGGCCAAAAGCAGGTTTTAAGCCCCGGACAGCCCGTGGCGGACGATACGGTACGCTTTTTGCCGCAACCATGTTCTCTCGAACCGTAAATGAAAATTTGCCGTCATGGATATTATTGGATAAATTTGCCATCATGCAATCGGAAGCGAACCGGATCATATCCGACATATATAAAGGTAACAGACTCGTAACAGTGCCCGCATTGGCCGCGCTGTTGTCGCTTATTGCCGCATGGGCCGTTTACGGCTATACGGCGGGGCCGTGGGGGGTGCCGTTGTGGCTGACGGCATGGGCCGTATCGTTGCCTCTGACGGCATTACCGGCGCTGTTGATGCGACTTGCCGAAAGCAGGGGCATATCCGCCACGGTATCGTTCGCGGCGGTTACGGCCATAACGGCAGCGGTCGCATTTGCGGTCTACGGTCGTATCGTCGCCGAAGAGGGGCTACTGTGGCGACGCGTATGCCTGAGCCTGTCGCTCTCTACGGCGCCGTACCTCCTCTCGTGTGCCGCTGTCGCATGCGTAACCCGTTACGTAAGAAAGCACGACACCGACAAGCGGAGGCCCTATTCGTCGCTCAGGATGGATTTTCTCTCCGAGCGCGGAAAGGTGGAGCTTTCAATAACCTCCGACCGTTTTCTCTACATGGAGAGCGAATCCAACTACCTGACAGTGACATATCTCGACAAAGACCCGAGAGGCAAAGAGCGCCCGGCCACACGCAAGATAAGGTCGTCGCTCAAGAGCACGGAGGCACGGTTCGGGCGCCTGCCTCTGATAAAGGCCAACCGCAGCTGCATAGTCAACCGCGAACGAATAGATTACGTGGTAAGAGAGGGGCGCGGCGGCATGCTTAAGCTGCACGGCCACGACGATATGCTCAAGATATCGCAACAGAACTATAACGCTTTCGCCGAATATGCGGAACAGAGAGCGGGAGACTGAACCACGACACGACGTTTTCAGATTTTACACCTATGTTTATAAGTATCTTATCGCTCGTAGCCGGATTGGCTATGATACTGGTCGGGGCGAACGCCCTTACCGACGGAGCCTCCTCTTTGGCCTCCAAGCTGGGGGTGTCGCGGTTGGTGATAGGCCTTACGGTGGTGGCCTTCGGCACCTCGGCACCGGAGCTGGCCGTGAACGTGGTATCGGCCGTAGAGGGCAATACGGGGATGGCCATAGGCAACGTGGTGGGGAGCAACCTCTTCAATATGTTGATGATAGTGGGTGTCACGGCTATGGCAGTGCCTGTTCCTGTCACCAAGAACACCCTATCCAAAGAGATTCCACTGGCCGTGCTCTCGTGCGTGGTGTTGTTCGTGTGCGCCAGCGACATATTGTTAGGCTCAGGAGAGGCGGATACGATAGGGCGTGCCGACGGCCTGCTGTTGCTATGCTTCTTCGCGGTGTTCATGGGCTACACCTTCGCCATAGCCAAGGACAATGAGGCGGAGGACGGAAAGGCGGTATCGATGCCCGTGTGGCGCAGTGTCATATACATAGCGGCGGGGTTAGGCGCCCTGATATGGGGCGGCGAGCTGTTCGTGGGCGGCGCGGGCGACATAGCGCGCTCCTTGGGGGTGGACGAGGCCACGATAGGGCTGACGCTGGTGGCTATGGGTACATCGTTCCCCGAGCTGGCCACATCGGTGGTGGCGGCCCTCAAAAAGAATCCCGAGATTGCCGTGGGAAACGTGATAGGCTCCACGCTATTCAACTCGTTCTTCGTTCTGGGGACCAGCGCCGTGATATCGCCCCTGCCGTTGGGCGGCATAACGCGCACCGACATGCTGTGTCTCATTGGCGCCTCGGTGCTTATGTTCCTTGCGGGGAGGTTCGGCGGCAAACGTGTCGTGACCCGTGCGGAGGGGGCGGTTCTCGTCGCGGCCTATCTCGGGTATATGGCATACGTGGTTTTCAAGTGAGGAGGGCATCCCGTAGCTGTAGCCCCCTGCCCAAGGCCCGCCGCGATTTTTAATCCGTATAAGTAAGCAAGACAATGTATAACCGCAAAAGATACACCCCCCGCACCGACGAGGGCAAAACCCCGGAGCAGGCCCTGACACGTCTTACCGAGCTGTGTTCGCGTTCGGAGAGGTGCGCGGACGACGCCCGCCGTCTCATGACACGCTGGAAGATTGAGCCCGAGGCGCAGGAGGAGATAGTGACCCTGTTGCAGAGAGAGCGTTACATCGACCATGAGCGTTACACGCGCGCTTTCGTCGAAGACAAGTTGCGCTTCTCAGGCTGGGGCGCATACAAGATAAAGGCCGCATTGCGCGCCAAACATATCGACGACGCCTCGATAGACGCCGCATTGGAGGAGTTCGGCGACTGTGACGAGGCGCACGACAGGCTGGCGGCCATACTCTCCGACAAACTGCGGCGCACCGACGCCGAGGACAGCTACCGGCTCAAGGGCAAACTGCTGAGATTCGCATCGTCGCGCGGTTTCGGCTACGAGGAGGCCATGAGGGTCAGAGAGGAGTTGGTCGAATAGCTTTGTTTGTTATATATTT
>CAMWRR010000057.1 GCA_947176715.1 uncultured Rikenellaceae bacterium
TGTAGAAGCGCGACAATATCTCGCGTTCGTCGTCCTTTACCACCGGCGAGAGCTGTTGCATGTCGCCTATCATGAGCAGCTGCACCCCGCCGAACGGCTCGGAGCTACGGCGATAGCGGCACAATACGTCGCTTATGGCGTCGAGCAGATCGCTGCGCACCATACTTATCTCGTCTATTATGAGAAGCTGCAGGCCTCTGATTATACGCACCTTCTCTTTGCGTAGCGTGAAAAACCGGTTTTGCGTGTTCGTATCGCCGCCTCTTTGCGAGAACGGGGTATAGGGGCCCGGCGATATCTGGAAAAACGAGTGTATGGTCACCCCTCCGGCATTGAGGGCCGCCACACCCGTGGGTGCCACCACTATCATGGCCTTGTCCAGACGGGAGCGCAGACTTTTGAGAAACGTCGTCTTCCCAGTGCCGGCCTTACCCGTCAGAAACACGTTGGCACGCGTGTTCTGCAACAGATCGTACGCGAGCTCGAACTCCGGATTGGTCTCCATTCAGCAGTTTTTTACCGTAAAGATATAGATTTTGAACTCAATGTGAAAATATATTTAGAATATGGCATCTTTCCGCACCGCTATCATCTGATTTATATTGGCTTCGGTGCCGGTTGATACGTAGGATGCGACCGTGTATCGGGCCGTCGGGTCTGTCGCCGACCCCGGCATCGGATTCCGCAAAGCCCCGGACACGAAGCATCCGCCGACCGGGGTCACGACATGGAGAGCCGATGTCATAACATAGCGTTGGCCTCCTGGTCGTAACTACGGTACTGAACCGCCTCGGCTATGTGGTCGGAGGTGATGTCGTCGACACCGTCGATGTCGGCTATCGTGCGGGCCACTTTGAGTATTCGGTGGTAGGCGCGTGCGCTTAGCCCCATCGCCTCTATGGCTCCGTTGAGCAGATCGCGGCTCTGGCGGCTGAGGGCGCAATATCTCTCCACCATGCGCGAGTTCATGCCGGCGTTGGTGTGTACGCCTGTGCCTGCGAATCTTGCCGTCTGTATGGCTCTGGCCGCCTCCACCCGGGCCCTTATCTGCGCGCTCGTCTCGGCGGGGGCGGACTGCGACAGCTCCGACACCTTTACGGGCAACACCTCTATGTGTATGTCTACGCGGTCGAGCAGAGGGCCCGATATCTTGCTCCGGTACCGTTTTATGTCGCCTATCTTGCAGGTGCACTCCTTGTCGGGGTGGGTATAATAGCCGCACGGACACGGATTCATGGAGGCCACGAGCATGAAGCGGGCAGGGTACTCGATACTGTAACGGGCGCGCGATATGGTTATGACCCCGTCTTCGAGCGGTTGGCGCATCACTTCGAGCACTGCGCGGTTGTATTCGGGCATCTCGTCGAGGAAGAGCACCCCGTTGTGCGACAGCGATATCTCGCCGGGCTGTGGGTTGGTGCCGCCGCCCACCAATGCCACGTTGGATATGGTGTGGTGGGGCGAGCGAAAGGGACGTCGCGTCATAAGTCCGCATTCGGCCCCGATCTTTCCAGCCACCGAGTGTATCTTGGTGGTCTCCAACGCCTCGTCCAGAGTAAGCGGCGGCATTATGGTGGGTATGCGTCGTGCCAGCATAGTCTTGCCTGCGCCCGGAGGCCCTACCATCAGTATGTTGTGACCGCCGGCCGCGGCTATCTCCAACGCCCGTTTGGTTATCTGCTGGCCTTTGACATCGCTGAAATCTATGTCGTAACGGCAGGCTCCGTCGTAGAACTCCTCTTTCATGTCGACGGTGACAGGCTCCATGCGTGCCTTGCCGTCGAAGTGGTCGACCACCTCGCGCAGAGAGTGCGCCCCATAGACGGTAAGCCCCTCCACCACGGCCGCCTCGCGTGCGTTCTCCCACGGCAGTATCATCGCGCCGAACCCCTCCTCGCGTGCCTTTACGGCCATAGGCAAGGCTCCCGATATGGGTTTGAGGTTACCGTCTAACGAAAGCTCGCCCATCGTTACACACTCGTCTATACCGCTGTGGCTCACCTGTCCCGATGCCGCCAATATGCCGAGAGCTATGGGCAGGTCGTAGAGCGACCCCTCCTTCTTGATGTCGGCGGGGGCCATGTTGATGACCGTCTTCTGCCCCGGAACCCTGAAGCCGTTGTTCTCGAAGGCGGAGAATATGCGTTGCTGGCTCTCCCTGACGGCGTTGTCGGGGAGGCCCACTATGTAGGTCTGCACCCCCGGCGACACATTGACCTCTATGGTGATGGTTATGGCGTCGATGCCTACGAGGGCGTTGCTGTAACATTTTACTAACATACGGCGGAGGAATGATACATTAAGCCGTAAAGGTAGTAAAATTAGATTTAATGTTATACGGATTAGTACATAAATTGGAATAATGTCGTTTGTGGCTCGCCTGTCCCGCAATCGGCATATCTTGCGGGGACATCGCTTTTTAATATCAAGTGATTCCTATAGTGTTTTGGTTATCGGTGCGGCGCAGGAGATTTTGTGCGGTTGGAGTGGGTTAAACGTTTTTTCGGGTTTCAATCCATAACCGTCGGGGAAGTATTTCTACTCACCGCGAGGTGCGATCCGCTCGTCACCTCCGCTCTACTGCTGGGCCGCCAAGCGGAATGTGTTTCTTCGTATTTGCTCGGACCGGAAAATCCATGATTTATTTACCGGACAGTAATAATTAAAAATATGTTTTAACTGCAAAGACGAACTGGTCAATGAATATGCGCTTGAAAGCGGTGATATTGTTCTGCTCATAGAACATCAGCATCGCTTTTTTGTAGTCTATCGAGTCCACTGTGCGGAATGAGATAGGGCAATAGCCATTGGCAATGAGTATGCCGTTGCTGACAATACGGGCAGTACGTTTATTGCCGTCTGTGAATGCCTGAATGTAGCTTAGTAAGACAAGTGCGAGCAGGGCTTTCTCAAATATATTGTTTTTACTATTGATAAGCCGTACCGTATCCTCAAGAGCCTCACGAATCTGAAATTCGTTGTCGAGAGGAGTGTATTTGGTTCCGGTAATACCGACACGGCGATGTCGTATGTTTCTTGTCAGTCCCAATTCTTTTGTTAGTAACGCATGAATCTCCTCGATGCGTGCAACATTCAAATCTTTCAGATAGTTGGGTAGATCAAGAATGAAATCGAGCGCATCTTTATGATTGAGGAGCATGATGGCCTCCTCTTTTGTTTTTCCGTTGGCTGTCTGTTTCTCTTTCAGCAGACGTTCTGTCTCCAGCAACGAATAGGTATTTCCTTCGATCTGGGATGATTTCCATGACAGGTCAATGCCGAGTCTCTCCATCTCTCTTCGGTATTCCATCTCAGACATCTCGGACAAGTGTTGACGGAAGAGCCTCTGGGCGTCGTCAAGTATGTTCAATTCTTCTTGGGTAAATAAATTTACGTTAGGAAGAATTTCATTGATAAGCCCGAAATTGAACGACTCCTGAATTTGACGTTCGTCCACATCCTTGTCGAAGTATGTGTCTATATCGAGCTCCATAGTGACATGTGCCTGCGGCGTGAGGCGATAGCGTGTTGCCGGTCCGCGGCCGATAACTTCTATATCTCCGTTTTTGACCGCATTCGCAATAAGCCGTTTAAGCGTAGCCGTACTAGGTGCGTTAGTCAATGCCGCTCCGATTTCGGCTCTCGATGCCTCCGGATTATAGCGTAGGAATTGGAACATTTCGATGTTCTGTGCCATGTCATTAAGCTTTATCGGTTCAAAATTAACGGTTTTTCATGAAAAATCGGCTCAATTCGGGCTTGTTTTTACCCGATTAAGCCGATATTTGAGCCGATGGCCGATTTTCACACTTACTCTCACATGAACCGCATCTTGTGTTATCGTGCCTTGCGATTCCCGAATATCACCTCAGCAATCTTCCCGAATATCTCGCGGGGCGGCAACATCTCGCCCTCTTCGGAGGCGCAGTCTATTACAGCGGTGCTTCGGTCTGTGGCGGCGAGGTCGAGATACTCCAGCCGCACCCTCTCCTGCAGTGGAAGCGACGCCTCGTGTATGTCTTTTTTGCCGTCGAGGTAGTCTCTGTCGTCACCGCTACGTTCGCCGGTCAGACGGCTTACGGTGAAGCCGAACGGCACGTCGAGAAATAGCGTTATGTCGGGACGGGGTATGGCGTAGTCGCCGTATTCGCGTTGGAGAATCCACTGGCGCATACGACGTTTATCGTCACGGTCGGTCACCTTGGCGCACTGATAGGCTATGTTGGAGGCAACGTAACGGTCGACCACCACGGCCTTGCCCTCGGCGAGCCACCCCTCTATCACGGGTGCGGCGCATCTGCGGTCTCCGGCGTATAGCAGGGCCGCCAGCTGGGGGTCCACCGTGTCGGCATCGCCGAAGTCGCCGCGCAGGAAACGGGCTATAGTCTCACCGTAAGCCGAGGCGTCGAAACGGGGAAAGTGCAGATACTCCGTCTCTATGCCCCTTGCGGCGAACTCCTCTCTTATCATGGCTACCTGCGTCGACTTTCCGGCGCCGTCGAGCCCCTCTATCACGATAAACATATCTTAGAAGTTGTTTAAATTTTTTTGATTCCTTGCCGATGTTTTGAAGCTGTTTTCCCTTCTACTTCTTTGCCTGATAGTTCACTATGAGGCTATATCGTAGTAGTGGATATGACTCGAAAACAGCTCTCAAAACATTCGGCAAAAAAATTCAAACAGCTTCTTAATCCGAATTATAGCCCTCGTAATAGTACGATTGCTCTATGCCTTTGAATATAACCTCCCGGTCGTCTGTCTTGTCGGTCAGGGCCGCCTGTAAGAGGAAGCGTAGTTCAAGGTCGTTGACGGGGCTGCGTTCCATGGCCTGCAGATAGAGATTTTTATCTACGCTTCGCCAGTCGACGACCTTTCCGAGATTCTTTTTCAGAATCATGTCGAGCCATATTCTCGTCGACCGTCCGTTACCCTCCATGAAAGGGTGGGCGATGTTCATCTCTACGTATTTTGCGATAATCTCCTCGAAAGTCGTCTCCGGCATCTTTTCTATCACGGGGAGTATGGCATCGAGAAACATGGCGTTAGCAAATCGGAAGTTCCCTTTGGAGATGTTGTGTTTGCGTATCTTGCCGGCGAAGTCGTATAGCCCGTCGAACAGATATTCGTGTATGCGGCACAATCCCTCCACCGTGCCCGGCTCTATCTTATCTATGGCTCCGGTCTCGAACAGAGCTTTGGCTTTTGCAAGGCTCCGACTGTCTATGCGGTATTGCTCCGGTCTCTTTCCCATATCCCTATCTTAGCATAGTTACCGCGCGGTCCACCGCCTCACGCAGACGGTCTATCTCATTACGGGTGTTGTAGAAAGCCATCGACGCGCGCACCATGCCGGTTACGCCGTAATGGGCCATGAGCGGCTGGGCGCAATGGGTACCGGTCCTTACGGCCACCCCCATCTTGTCGAGTATCATGCCCATGTCCATGTGGTGGATTCCCTCTACGTTGAACGACACTATCGAACAACGCTCCTCGGGTCCGTATATGGTCAGCCCCTCCACCTGCGATAGGCTCTCCACGGCGTGACGTGTGAGCGCCCTCTCGTGCTCCCATGCGGCGGTCATGTCTATACCCCTCAGGTAATGTATCGCCTCGCCAAGCCCTATCGCGCCTATGTAGTTGGTGGTCCCCGCCTCGAATTTCAACGGTAGTTGGGCGTATGTGGTCTTCTCGATAGTGACCTTGTCGACCATGTCGCCGCCGCCCATGTAGGGGGGCATCGCCTCCAACAGCTCGCGCTTGCCGTAGAGCACCCCTATGCCTGTGGGTCCGTATAGCTTGTGGCCGGAGAATGCGTAGAAGTCGCAGTCTAACGCCCTTACGTCGACCCCGCCGTGCACGATGCCCTGACAGCCGTCCACCGACACTCTGGCTCCCGCCTTGTGCGCGGCCTCTATTATGCGCGGCAGGTCGGGCAGTGTGCCCAACACGTTGGACGCCTGTGTGACGGCCACTATGCGGGTCCGGTCGGAGAGCATAGCCTCGTAGGCCTCCATGTCGAGCCGTCCGTCCGGGGTGAGAGGCACCGCCCGCAGACGGGCCCCTTTGCGGGCGCATAACATCTGCCACGGCACTATGTCGGCGTGGTGCTCCATGTAGGTGATTATCACCTCGTCGCCCTTTTTCACCGTCATGTCGCCGTAGGTTGCGGCCACGAGGTTGATGGATGCCGTAGCCCCCGATGTGAAGATTATCTCGGCCGTGTCGGCGGCTCCTATGTAGCTGCGCACCCTCTCGCGGGCCTCCTCGTATAGCGTGGTGACCACGTTGCTCAGATGGTGTGCGCCGCGGTGTATGTTGGAGTTGTGTTCGCGGTATATGCGGTCTGTGGCCTCTATTACCGGTAGCGGCTTCTGTGCCGTGGCTCCGTTGTCGAGATAGGCGAGCGGCCTGCCGTTTACGGTCGCGGAGAGTATAGGGAAGTCGGCCCTGATACTCTCTACGTCGAAAGGTGCGGTACCTTTCTTGCTCTCTTCGGTGAAACTACACATCTCTTTTATCGTTTGCGGCCTTGCAGTTGCGTGAGCATCCGCGGCTATCTTGTCAATCCTGTCTTCTCCGATATCTCCTCTACCAGAGCCATGTCGCCTATGTCTGCGAGCACCTCGCCCACGAAGCCCTCTATCTGCAGACGGCGCGCCTCGCTCTCGGGTATGCCTCGCTGACGCATGTAGAATACCGCCTCCTCCGAGAGCTTGCCTACGGTGGAGCCGTGGGAGCATTTGACATCGTCGGCGTATATCTCGAGCTGTGGCAGAGCCGTAACGCGGGCGGTGTCGGTGAGCACCACGTTGTTGTTCTGCTGATAGGCCTCTGTGCGGTCGGCGCCGTGGGCCACGTATATGCAACCGTTGAAGCTGAGTCGCGAGCTGTCGTCGGCCACCATGCGGAAGAGCTGACGGCTCGATGTGTCGGGCACGGCGTGCTCCACTACGGTGTTGCACTCGGCGCGACCGTCGCCGCGTCCCAACGCTATGCCGTTAACGTGTGCCGATGCGCCGGCTCCGGAGAGTATCACCTTGGTGTTGTCTGTGAAAGAGCGTGTGCCCGAGGCTATGAGGGTAGAGCGGAAACTGCTCTCCTCGGCGCACTCTGCCACGGTGGTGCCCGTTATGTCGGCGGCTGAGTCGTCGCCGTCGAAGAATGTCACCGTCTCCAACGAGGCGCCGCGTCCCACCCATATCTCGGCAAGACGTCCGCATGCGCACAGTCCGCCCGCATAACGCACCTCCACGAAGGCCGACGCCCCCTCTTCCACTATTATGTAGTTGCGGCAGTTGTGCCTCCCCTCGCCGGGAGCTACGCCGCCCACGTGTATAGTTATCTTACGTCCGGCATCAACCCCGGCGGGCACATACACCACCAGTCCGCGCTCCCTGTCGGGACATCCGTAGAGCTTGTCGAACGCAAAGGTGGGGACGCTCCTGAACTTGTCGCCCGCGACCCTCTTGTCTCGCTCCGCCCGTACCAACGCGCCCATCACGGCCGCCGCCTCGGGGTAGCGCTCCGTGAAAGAGTCCACCGAGCCTACGAATGCCCCGGCACGCTCCGCCGCCAATGCCCCTTTAACGATTCTGCTCATCGTCGTAATCTTTTATCAACCAGTCGTAGCCGCGCTCCTCCAGCTCCAATGCCAGCTCCTTGGTGCCGCTGTGTATGATGCGTCCTTTGTAGAGTACGTGTACGTAGTCGGGCACTATGTAGTCGAGCAGACGCTGGTAGTGGGTTATCACTATGGTGGCGTTGTCGGGCCGTTTGAGCTTGGTGACGCCGGTGGCTACCACGCGCAGGGCGTCTATGTCGAGGCCGCTGTCGGTCTCGTCGAGTATGGCGAGTTTGGGCTCCAACATGGCCATCTGGAATATCTCGTTGCGCTTCTTTTCGCCGCCAGAGAACCCCTCGTTGACACTGCGCGATGTCAGCTTAGAGTCGATCTCCACCACTTCGCTCTTGCTGCGCATCATTTTGATGAACTCACCGGCAGAGAGAGGTTCGAGTCCCTTGTATTTGCGCTTCTCGTTGACGGCCAGCTTCATGAACGACGCCATGCTCACGCCCGGTATCTCCACCGGATACTGGAAGCCTATGAACAGCCCCTCGCAGGCGCGCTTCTCTACCGTCATATCGAGCAGATTCTTGCCCTTGAATGTGACGCTGCCGCCCGTGACGGTGAATTTGTCGCGTCCGGCCAACACCGACGCCAACGTGCTCTTACCCGAGCCGTTGGGGCCCATTATGGCGTGTACCTCCCCGGCCTTTACCGAGAGATTTATCCCTTTCAATATCTCTTTGTCCCCTACCGAGGCTCTCAAATCTTTTATCTCTAACATATATGCTGTTTTTAGAGACCGTTTTTTATCGAGGTCTGTTTCAGAACCCTCTTTAGGCCCTATGTCTTAAATTATTATTTTAACCTACACTGCCTTCCAAATTTATGGCAAGCAGTTTCTGCGCCTCCACGGCGAACTCCATAGGCAGCTTGCTCAACACCTCGCGGGCGTAGCCGTTGACTATCAGCCCCACGGCATCCTCCGTGGGTATGCCGCGCTGATTGCAGTAGAAGAGCTGGTCTTCGCCTATCTTGGAGGTGGTGGCCTCGTGCTCTATCACCGCCGAGGGGTTGCCCGCCTCTATCACGGGGAATGTGTGCGCACCGCAGTCGGAGCCTATCAGCAGGGAGTCGCACTGCGAGTAGTTGCGTACCCCATCGGCCCCCGGCATCACCTTTACCATGCCTCTGTAGCTGTTTTGGCTGAATCCTGCCGATATGCCCTTGGAGACTATCCGGCTGCGACTGCCGCGTCCTATGTGTATCATTTTGGTGCCGGTATCGGCCTGTTGGCGGCCGCCGGTCATGGCTACCGAATAAAACTCGCCGTAGCTTTCGTCGCCTTTGAGTATGCAGCTTGGATATTTCCACGTTATGGCCGAACCGGTCTCCACCTGCGTCCACGAGATCTTCGACCTGTGGCCGCGACATAACCCCCTCTTGGTTACGAAGTTGAATACGCCGCCTTTGCCATCCTTATCGCCAGGGTACCAGTTCTGCACCGTTGAATATTTGACCTCGGCGTCGTCCTCGGCTATAATCTCCACTATGGCGGCGTGGAGCTGGTTTTCGTCGCGCATGGGGGCGGTGCAACCCTCCAAATAGCTCACGTACGCCCCCTTGTCGGCCACTATGAGCGTACGCTCGAACTGACCGGTGCCGGCGGCGTTGATGCGGAAGTATGTCGACAGCTCCATAGGGCATCTCACCCCCTCGGGCACGTAGCAGAACGAGCCGTCGGAGAATACCGCCGAGTTGAGGGCGGCGTAGTAGTTGTCGCTCGGAGGCACCACCTTGGCCATGTACTTGCGTACCAAGTCGGGGTACTCCCTCACCGCCTCGGAGAACGAGCAGAATATTATGCCCGACTTCGACAGCTCCTCGCGGAACGTGGTCTTGACCGACACCGAGTCTATCACCGCGTCGACGGCCACGCCCGAGAGTACCTTCTGTTCCTC
>CAMWRR010000058.1 GCA_947176715.1 uncultured Rikenellaceae bacterium
TCACTAAAAAGTGAATATGTTCAACGTGTCACTCCTTATATTGGCTTTTGTGTTTGTCGGTTTTCGATTTGGTTCCTCTATAATTATGACATCATATTAAGGTACGGGAGTGGCGTTGAGCACTTTCCCCACATAAACGAAGCAAGGGTTGTTAAACACTTTCCCTACTCAAACGAAGCAAGTGGTATTAAACACATTTCTGTCTCCCTACCCAAGCGAAGCAAGTGGCATTGAACATTTTCCATTTACTCTGTCCGTCAGCGAAGATACCAACCACTTCCCGTTTTACCCCGTCCGTCAGTGAAAATGCCAACCACCTTTCCGCATGTTCCGGTCCGATACACGACAACCGTACTCACTTCAACCACCCGCACAAAAAAAGGGTCGTAACGGAAACCCAATTACGACCCGATATAACACTATTTGTACAGACGACTACTCCTGTCCGCCGCCCAAAGCCTTATAAAGATTTATAACGCTCTGCATCTCGGCGAAACGGTTTGCCGTCTGTGAGAGTTGCGCACCGAGCAGACTCTGACGGGCCGTGAGCACCTCCAAATAATTGGTATTACCGTACTCCATCAGAAGCATAGTGCTCTTGAGGGCTTTTTCCAACGACACTATCTGTTTATCCAACAGCTCCGTTTTACCGCGGCTCGTCTGATATGCCGACAGCGCGTCGTTGACTTCGCTACCGGCTGTAAGCAGAGCCTGTCTGAAAGCTATCTCCGCCTCCTCTTGCTGAGCCTGCGCTATGCGGTACTGCGCTTTGATCTGACCGCGTGCGAAGAGAGGTTGCGTAAGCGATGCCACCGCCGATACGAGGAACTTACCGGGATTGACGATCATGCCTCCGGCCGAATTGGTCCAACCGGCGCTACCGCTCAACACTATGGTAGGATAGAATGCCGAACGGGCGTAATTGGTACCGTAGAATGCCGCCTCCAAAGAGCGCTCCGCAGCGCGGACGTCGGGACGTGCCGAAAGCATGGTGAGCGGCACCCCTATAGCGAAGTCGTCGGGGAACGACTGTCCGGCCAGTGTCCCGCGCTCATAGTGATGCGGCGTCTCGGCCAAAAGCAGGGCGAGACTGTTCTCCACCTGATTGATCTGCTCCTTGAGGTCGAGAACGGAGGTCTGCACGCTGTAATAGGTGGCCTCCATCTGCGATACCCCGGCCTCGTTGAACTGACCGGCGTTCATCAACGCCCGTGCCGAACGTACCGTCTCTGCCCACGCCTGCTCCGTCTGTTGCGTGAGAACGAGCTGTTCGTCGAGCATCAGCAGGGTGTAATATACGTTGGCTATACCCGATATGAGCTGACTTCTCACGGCCTGCTTGTAATCTTCGGTCTGCGCGTACAGGGCCTTTGTCTGCAACTTGGCGTTGCGCATCTTGCCGAAGATGTCAACCTCCCAGCTGGCAGTGACGGGCACCGTATAGGTCTTGGTGGCGCTACCCCCGTCGAACGAGCTTATGGTCCCCTGCGGAGAGAGGGCGAACGAGGGGAGGAACGACAACCGCGCCGCACGCAACGATGCCTCGGCCTCCTCCACACGAAGCTGAGCCGTCAGATAGTCGGCATTGTTCTCCAGACCGCGTTCTATGAGCTGTACAAGGAGAGGATCGGTGAAGAGCTCGCGCCAATCCATACCGCCGAAACCGACGCTATCCTGCGGGAACTCCGCCGCCTCCGCACCGTACAGATCGGCAGGCACCTCCTCCGAGGAACGGTATTTGCCGTATATGCCGCAACCGCTCAACAGCAACGAGGCGACAGCCGCTAAAATTATCTTATCTCTTTTCATTCATCAATTCTTTATGAATTCTTTTCCATTACTTTTTGCGTCACCGCAATAAAGAATAGAGGCTCAGAGGAGTAGGCCGGACAAACGCACTTTTGTCCGGCGCATGCCTCCCGGTCGCTATTCCTCGATATTCTCGCGTGCGTTGCGTTCTCTCTCCGATATCACCTGCATGTCGGCATCGAGCTGCACGGGCGGGTGTATCTTCTCCTGTAGATACTCGAATATTATGTAGAACACAGGCACAACGAACAGAAGCGCCAAGGTTCCGACGAGCAGACCGCCCACCACGCCGGTACCCAACGAGCTGTTACCGTTGGCACCCGCGCCTGTCGAGAACATTAGCGGGATCATACCGAAGACCATCGTGAGCACCGTCATGAGAATCGGACGGAAACGGGCCTGTGCCGCCGAGTAGGCCGACTCCACTATGCCCATGCCCTTGCGGCGGCGTTCGATGGCGTACTCCGTGATAAGGATGGCCGTCTTGGAGAGAAGACCTATCAACATTATGACACCCGTCTGGAGATAGATGTTATTCTCGAGCCCGAAGAATCTGGCAAATAGGAAAGAGCCCAACAGACCGAACGGCACCGAGAAGATGACCGCGAACGGAACGAGGAAACTTTCGTAGAGACACGCAAGTATCAGGAATATGAGCACCACGCATATTGAGTATATGATAAGCGTCTTGGCGCCGCCGCTACTCGCCTCCTCACGGGCCATACCGCCGTATTCGTATCCGTAGCCGGTCGGAAGCGTCTGTGCGGCCACCTCCTCTATCACCTCCTGCACCTGACCGGTGGAGTAACCGGGGGAGCCGTTTACGTTGACGGTGATACAGCTGTACAGGTTGAAACGGTTGGCTATCTCGGAGCCCAACACCCTCTTGAGAGTTACGAACTGGCTTATGGGAGCCATCTCGGTGCCGTTGCGCACGAACATGTTGTTGAGCGAGTGTTCGTCGAGCCTGTATTCGGGCGAAGCCTGCATCATCACGCGATAGACCTTACCGAACTCGTTGTAGTTCGACACGTATGCGCCGCCGCAATAGCTACCCAGCACGTCGAGCACGGCGGCGGGCGATATGCCCGCGCGTTTGCACTTGGCCGCATCGACCTCTACGGCTATCTGCGGGAAGTTCATCGCATACGACGTGTAGGCCATGGATATTTCGGGACGCTGGTTGAGCGCACCTATGAACTGCATTGCCGAATTGTAGAAGGTGGTCATGTCGCCGCCGCTACGGTCCTGAAGGTTGAGCTCTATGGTGTTACCCATACCGTAACCGGGGATCATGGCGGGCTGGAAACAGAATATCTGCGCCTCCTTTATGCCGTAGAACTGTGCGTTGAGACGCGCCATAACGGCATCGGCGCTGTGCTCGGCGCCTTTACGCTCGCTCCAGTCCTTCAGACGCACGATGGCCGTGCCGTAAGAGGCTCCCTGTCCGGACATAAGACCGTAACCGGATACTTTGGAGTAGTGGTCTATCTCGGGTGTGGCGGCCAGTATGGCATCCACCTTATCCATCACCTTGCCCGTCTCCTCCAGTGTGCTACCCGGCGACACGCTCACGTTCACCATCATGACGCCCTGGTCCTCCTGAGGAACCAGACCCGTCTTGGTGGTCATCATAAGATAGGCGAGCGCACCCACCGTCACTATCAATAAGGTCCACACCAACCAACGGTTGCGTCCTTTTATGAAGAACACTATGCCTTTCTTGTATTTGGCGAGCATGGCGTTGTAAGAGGCGTTGTATGCGGCGCGTACGCGGCCGTTTATACTCTTGGCGCTCTTGGTGCCGTCTGAGGGGCGCATGAGCATTGCGCAGAGTGCGGGACACAGGGTGAGCGCACATACGCACGACAGACCCACCGAGGTGGCCATCGTGATACCGAACTGGGTGTAGAATATTCCGGAGGTGCCGCCCATGAACGTCACGGGTATGAACACCGCCATGAACACCAACGTACACGATATTACCGCCATGGTAACATCTCTTACCGCATCTTTAGTGGCCAGATAGGGCGACTTGTAGCCGGCATCGAACTTGGCCTGCACCGCCTCCACCACCACTATGGCGTCGTCCACCACCGTACCGATGGCGAGCACCAACGCGAACATGGTTAGAATGTTGATGGTGAAGCCGGCCGCCGTAAGACATGCGAAGGTACCCACCAACGACACTATTATAGATATGGAGGGGATAAGCGTACTCTTGAAGTCCTGCAAGAAGAAATATACCACCAGAATAACGAGTAGGATGGCTATGATGAGCGTCTCCACCACGTTGTGGATAGATGCGAAGAGGAAATCATTGGAGCTCATCATATTCACGAACTCGCACCCCTCGGGCAGATCTTCCGACAGACGCTCCAGCAGTGCCGCTATCTTCTCGTTGACCTCGGTAGCGTTGGCGCCGGCCACCTGAAATGCGAGGAACGTAACGCCCGGATTGCCGTCGAGGTCGCCGTGGAAAGCATAAGACAATGCCCCCAACTCAACGTCGGCAACGTCTTTAAGACGGAGTACCGAGCCGTCGTCGCCGGCACGCACCACTATGTTCTCGAACTCCTCTACGCTTTTGAGACGTCCGCGATACTTCATGGTGTATTGGAAGACGTTGGGCGAGTTGTCGCCCAGAGAGCCGGTAGGGGCCTCTATGTTCTGCTCGCTGAGAACGGCCGCTATATCCGAGGGGATAAGGCCGTACTGCGCCATAAGCTCGGGTTTGAGCCATATACGCATACTGTATGTGTCGCCCCACTCCATCACGTCGCCGACGCCCTCGATACGTTTGATCTCGGGGATGACGCTGATGTCGAGATAGTTGGCAAGGAACGTCTCGTCGTAACGACCGTTGGTGCACACCAGAGAGTTGATCTGCAGGAAGCTGGTCTGACGTTTCTGCACCGACACACCGATTCTCGTCACCTCGGCGGGGAGCAGACCGAGCGCTTTTGATACGCGGTTCTGCACGTTCACCGCCGCCATGTCGGGGTCGGTACCCTGCTCGAAGTAGACCTCTATGGTAGCCGTACCGGAGTTGGTTGCGGTGGAGGAGATATACATCATGTTCTCCACACCGTTGATGCTCTCCTCCAACGGCATGATGACGCTGTTCATCACCGCGTCGGCGCTGGCGCCCGTGTATGAGGCGCTCACGTTAACCGTAGGGGGGGCAATGTCGGGATATTGCTCCACCGGGAGGGTAAAGAGCGAGATGACCCCGATGATCATTATGAGCACGGAGATGGATATCGCCATCACCGGCCTGTTTATGAATATGTTTTTCTTCATCCCTTTGGTACTTATTTCGTTACAACCTGCATACCCTCACGCACCAGACCGGCTCCGGCCGACACGATGGTATCGCCCGGCTCAAGGCCGCCGAGGACGATGTATTCGCGACCGTCGTCTATGTCGGCCACCTCTATGAGGGTTGAAACGGCCTTGCCGTCGACCACCTTATAGGCGATAGTCTTGTCCTGAAGACGCACGGTAGCGCCCTGCGGGATAACCATGCAGTCTTTGTAGACGCTGGGTATGATAACGCTTCCCGACGCACCGCTGTGGAGCACTCTGCCGGCGTTGGGGAACACCGCACGCACGCCAACGGTACCGGTCTGACGGTCGATGACTCCGCTGATAGACTCTATCTTGCCCGGATGTTCGTATATGGAGCCGTCGCTGAGTTTGAGCTGCACCTCGGGCATGTTTTCGAGCACCTCGTCCATAGAACCCCACTGACGTGTCAGCGTCAACAGCTGGTTTTCGGTCATGGAGAAATAGATGTACATATCGGAATTGTCCGAAACGGTCGTCAGCGGCTGTGGCATACTGGGGCTAACCAGCGCACCCACCCTGTAAGGGAGCATGCCTACCACGCCGTCGCTGGGGCTTTTCACCTCGGTGTAAGAGAGGTTGTTGCGTGCTATGGTCTCCTGCGCTTTGGCCTGAGCCAACTGAGACTTCGCGGTAAGGTAGCTGTTCTGCGAGGTCTTGAGGGTGAATTCCGAAATCACCTTCTGCCCGTATAGCTCCTTGTTGCTCTCGTAGCTGAGCTCGGCGGTAGCCAGAGCGGCCTTGGCAGCCTCTACGTTGGCAAGGGCCGTGTTGAGGGCCGCCCTGTAGGGCACCTGGTCTATGACGAAGAGCACCTGCCCCTTGCTGACCTTCTCGCCCTCCGACACGCATAGCTTGACTATCGTGCCCGACACCTGAGGGTAGATGTCTATATCCTGACGTCCGCGGATAGTCGCCGAATAGGGTGTGGAGAGCTC
The DNA here is from genome assembly GCA_947176715.1 of uncultured Rikenellaceae bacterium. GTDB lineage: Bacteria > Bacteroidota > Bacteroidia > Bacteroidales > Rikenellaceae > CASDZP01. The sequence goes on from CAMWRR010000058.1 coordinate 6,096, forward strand.
CTTATCTGTAGTGGATACCGTCATTGTGGCATAATCGGGACCTGCAGGAGCCTGCTGAGGCTGACCGCATGAAATCGTCAATACCATGAGGCCGAGGATCCCTGTCAGCCGCATCGGTTTTCTACTCGCTTTTACCATATCTCATATTATATTAAAAACGGCGTAAAATTAGACATAAAAATCGAAGCCGGGTTTACCCAAAAGGCTGTAAAAGTGTTCTTTTTTTCAAAAAATAGTGTTACTTTTGACGCATGAGGATTTTTGACGATTAACGGCGGAAAAAGGATTATCGACAACAGACGCCAATCGTTGACTTTAACGCGCAAAAACGTTCCCTGACATGAAAAACATAATAGAGACGATAGATATAAAGGACATAAAGCGTGACACCCCCACTATAAATTATGCCGACAGCGACATACTCGTCACCGACAGCATGGAGGACATAATGTGCGGCTACGAGGAGATACGCTTGGGCATGGCCGTGGCCATATTCTGCATGGAGGGGCGTATACGGTTGGAGATGAACGACGACACGTGCGCCCTGCAAAGGAACGACATAATAATATGTCTGCCGCACCACATAATAGGCGGAATAATGTCGAGCAACAACCACAGCGTTAAAGTGTTCTGTTTCTCGCACTCCTTCGTCGACGAAACTCTCCGGGGGAAGCGCGAATTCGGGCCCGTCATAGACCACATCCACCGCAACCCCATCCACCGGTTACGTCACGAAAGCAAGGGGAGGTCGGCGGTCAACCTGTTCGGAAAGCTCATAACCTCCAAAATGAACGACAACAACGACTGTTGCCGGAAAATAATATTGCACCACATGTTCGCGGCATTCTTCTGTCAGGTGCTGGCCTCGTTCGGCACATCCGCCGACAACAGCCACAGAACGGTGAACGGAGAGCGAAAGAGCGCCACACTCGTATTCAAGAATTTCATGAAAGAGCTGGCCAAAGACGAGGGACGGCACCGTTCGGTGAGCTACTATGCCGACAGACTGTGCTACTCGCCCAAATACGTGTCGTATGCCGTGAAGCTCGTAAGCGGACGCACGGCAATGAGCTGGATAAACGAACACACCATAGGACAGATAAAATACCAGCTCAAAAACTCCGACAAGAGCATAAAGGAGATAGCGGAGATATTCGATTTTCCAAACATCTCGTTTTTCGGCAAATATGTCAAACGCAACATAGGCGTATCGCCCAGAGAATACAGAAACGGACAATAACAAAAAGCCGGTACATTGGTGCATAAACAGAATAAATTTCGATTTTTTCTTTGTTTTTCACAAAAAATGCCTACTTTTATGGGCCGTAAACTCACAAACCGAAACAGGCACGCGTAATCTTCGGGATCGCCGCAAGAGCGCGCCGCCTCTTTTCAGGGGTAGGGATGTCGAATCGGGAGAGTGACTGCAATCACATTAAAACAGATTGAATATGAAGAAAATTTTTCTGCTCTTGACCCTTGCGCTGTCGACAGCGGCATTAGGCAACCACGCCGCCGCACAGCAAAAGAAGCCGCGTATAGGTATCGCCGGCATATATGTCGAGAATAGTGTTTTCATGCCCAACAGGCAGGAGCTTATGTCCCGTCCGATAGACATGCCCGATTTTCTCAGCCCCGACTCGGTGTTGGGACAGGCTGCCGAATGGATTCCCTTTTCGAGGGGATTCGGAAACGGTCGCGGCCTCATCACCAAGGAGTCGTACGACGCCTTCGTGGAGAAGACGCTGGAGACTATAAAGGCCAACATGCCTTACGATGCCTTTTGGTTCTACAACCACGGCGCATGTAGCGTGGAGGGGGTAGACGACCCTGAAGGCGACTTCATGGAGAAGGTGCGCGGCGTAATCGGAAACGATGCGTTGACCACCACCACCATGGACCTGCACGGCAACGCCTCATGGAAAGTGGCGCTCTATTCCGACCTCATAACCACTTTCCGCAAGGCTCCGCACGACGATATGCGCGAGTCGATCCGTCGCGGTGTCTCTAACCTCATAGAGCGTATCGAATCGGGTAAAGGTCGTCCGGCCTACAAGGCTTGGGTTCCGGTGCCCGTGTTGCTCTCGGGAGAGTGGACGAGCACTCGTGCCGAACCGGCCAAGTCGCTCTACGCGATGGTTCCCGAGGTGGAGGCTATGCCGGGCGTGATAGACGCCGGTATATGGATAGGCTACGTATGGGGCGATAATCAGCGCAACTCGGGCGTAGTGATGGTAGTGGGCGACGACAAGGAGCAGGTGAGCGCAGGCGCCAAGAAGCTCGCACAGCGTTTTTGGGACGTACGTCGCGAATTCACGCTCGAAGCACCCGGACATTCTCTCGACGAGTGTCTCGATCTGGCCATCGCCAGCAAGAAAAAGCCGTTCTTGATAAGCGACATGGGTGACAACCCCGGTGGCGGCGGCTCAGGCGAGGTGACATGGACACTGGCACGTGTGCTGAAACGTCCGGAGTTTCAGTCTCCCAAGGGCAAGAGTCTGCTCTATTGCTCTATCCCCGGTGACGAGCTGGTCGAAGCGGCACGCAAGGTTGGCGTAGGCGGCCACGTGGAAGGATATGTGGGCGCAATGACCGACAACTCTTACGAACCTCCCGTTTTGCTCTCGGGCGAAGTGGTGTACGTAAGCCCCGCACCGGAGGCAGGACAGCCCGCCGAGCAGGCGCCGGCCCGCAGACGCAGCAACATAGCGATAGTAAAGGCGGGTAGCGTATATGTAGTGGTAGGCACCTCGTCTCCGACCCCCAACCTGAAAGATACCGGCATAGACCCGAGCAAGATGGATATCGTGATGGTTAAACAGGGTTATCTCGTCAACCAGTGGTACAACATGAAGGCTGACTGGGTGATGGCGTTCACGCGCGGTAGCGTAGACCAGGATTTCCAGAAGCTGCCGTATAAGAATATCGTAAGACCGATGTTCCCGTTGGATCCCGACATGGCAGATCCCGAACTGAACGTGATATTCGTCCCCTCGGCAAAATATTTCTACGGAAGATAGGGAGATACACATAAATTTAAGACAGACGGCATCTTTTCGTGAGGTGCCGTCTATTTGTTTATGGACCCTGACAGCTCGTCATATTTTGTGTTTGATTTAGCCTTAGTCAAAAGAAATATTGCCGTCCGATAAAAATTCAAAACATCCGCACAATTATTATATAAATCAACACAAAAACAGCCTTCAGGCACGAATAGGCTTATATTCCTCAGCTTTTTTATTATTCCGATACGTCACCGAAAAA
>CAMWRR010000059.1 GCA_947176715.1 uncultured Rikenellaceae bacterium
ACAGATATAGTTCTGCTTCAGGAGATAAGAGATCTGCTGAAAGAGCAGAACGCCAAAAAGTCGGAGTAGCTACGGCGCTACCTGATAGGAATGTCGTGCGGCAAGAGGCGGTCGCACGGCATTTTTTGTGTCGATATAGGTATAATTACCTATCGTAAAATAGGTAATTACGGCCCGGGAAAGTGAAATAAAAGGTCTATTTTTGTAAGACGATTTCGTCAGTCCGCTATTGCCTAAGGCGGTGGCGTTATGCGTTTAAGCGGATAATTGGGATGCGATGGGAAAATATCTCGACCTCTTGAAAGAGGACATAAGGTTCACCGAGGGGCTGACCGCCTGCATGAACTGCGGCATGTGCACCGCCGTGTGTCCGTCGGCGGGGTTCTACGACTACGACCCGCGTCAGATTATGGACACGGTGCAGAACGGTAGCGACAGCGCCATAGAGGAGCTGCTGTCGGGCGAGCGTATATGGTATTGCGGCGAGTGCATGTCGTGCCGTCCGCGTTGTCCGCGCGGCAATACCCCCGGGTACGTCATACAGGCTTTGCGTACCTTGTCGCAGAAGACCGGGCTGTTCGTCAAGAGCGAGAAGGGGCGTCAGCAGTTGGCGCTCAAACGTACGATAGGGCAGAATATCCTCGACTTGGGCTATTGCATACACCCCACGCGTATCGACCCGGAGTTGCATCCCGAGCAGGGTCCCGTGTGGCGATGGATATACGATAACGCAAAGGATGTGTTCGACCGTTTCGGCATGGGCTACGACACCGACGGCTCCGGAGCCATGCGCCGCATAGACGAGGGGTCGCTCGACGAGATAAGGCGCATATTCGACCTCACGGGAGGCACGGCTTTCTTCGAGCGTATAGAGGAGTGTTCGGCCGAGGAGGCGGCCCGTCGCGGTATGGCCGAGGAGGCGGACGGCAGGCCGAGGGCCACGGACGAATATATGAACGAGGTATTCACCGCGGACAGCGGCGGACATACGCTCTAAAAACGATTGCAAATGAAAAGATATACATGGGACCGGTACCAGAAGACCATACCGGACGACCGTTTCTACTACGCCCGCAGTTGCATACGCCAGAACTTCTTTCCCGGCTCGGAGGCGGTGTTTCTCAGAATATTGCGCGACGACCTCGGAGTAGATGTGTTCGACGACGCCAAACACACCAGCTGCACCGGCATAGGCTACCACTCCGACATAGTGCCTCTGGAGACCATCATGACGGTGGTGGCCCGTCAGTTCGCGCTCATGACCGAGGCCGGGTACGAGAATATGGTCTCGTCGTGCATCACCTCGTTCGGGCTTTATACCGAGATACTGACCATGTGGGAGCACCACCCCGAGCTGGAGGAGCAGGCGCGCGCCAATCTAAAAGCGGCTACGGGTCGCGATTTCGTCAAGCCCAAGTGCGTGGTTCACAGCTCCGACCTCATCTTTCACTTCCGCGAGCGCATAGCCGAAAAGGCCAAGGTGAGGCTCGTAGACCCGGTTAGCGGACGGCCCCTCAAAGTGGTGGACCACATAGGCTGCCACTATGCCAAGATATTCCCCACCGCCGGCATAGGCGGCTCGGAGTTCCCCTACGTGCTCGCCGGCATGGTGGAAAGCTGGGGCGGCGAGACGGTCGACTATCCCGAACGTCGTCACTGTTGCGGCTTCGGCTTCCGTAACTATCTCGTGCAGGCCAACAGAGGGGTGCCTTTGTCAAATTCGCGTCAGAAGTTGGAGTCGATGGCCCCCTACAAGCCCGATTTCATAGTGGCCAACTGTCCCGGTTGCACCATGTTCCTCGACAAGTGGCAGTACGCCATATCCGAGATAGAGGGTGTCACCTACGGTCCCGACGGCCGCGGCATCCCGGTGTTGAGCTACGAGGAGATGGCGGGGCTGGTGCTCGGTTACGGCCCGTGGGACCTCGGCATGCAGATGCATCAGGTGTCGGTGGAGCCGCTTTTGAACAAGCTGGAGATAGAGTACGACGAGTCGCACAAGTTTCTGGGTAACAACGGTAAGTATATATCGCATCCCGCCCATTGCGGGTTATAACATATTGTATTATGGCGGCAAAACGCGTAATAGTCATAGGCGGCGGAGTGGCAGGCATGCAGGCGGCCGTCGCCCTTAAAAAGCAAGGTGTCACCCCCATGCTCATAGAGCGTGACATAACTCTCGGCGGCAAGCTGTGCCGGTGGGACAGGCTCTTCCCGTCGGGCACGCGTGCGGGGGAGGTGGTCTCTCCGCTCGTGGAGGCCATCTCCGAGACGGGCATAAGGACGGTGCTTTGCGGCGAGGTGTCGGAGATAGTAGGCGACGACAGCCGTGTGGAGGTGATGCTCACCGACGGAAGCAGTTACGAGGCCGAGGCGGCGATAATAGCCACCGGCTTCGATCTGTTCGACGCCTCGCTCAAAGAGGAGTACGGTTACGGCATCTATCCCAACGTGGTGACCTCCGTCGATCTGGAGGAGATGTTCCGGTCGGGTGCCGTGGTGCGGGCCGACGGGTCGGAGCCGCGTTCGGTGGCCATACTGCACTGCGTGGGCTCGCGCGACCGTCAGGCCGGGTGCGGCCACTGTTCGCGCGTATGTTGCATAACGGGCGTGAAGCAGGCCATAGAGCTGAAACAGCTATACCCCGGCTGCAATGTCTATAACTTCTACATGGATATGCGTATGTTCGGTTCCGGATACGAGGAGCTATACAAGGAGGCGCAGGAGCGATACCGCGTCAATTTCATACGCGGACGCATCTCGGAGTGCAGCGGCACGATGGATTCGCGTGTGCTCGTCAAGGCCGAGGATACGTTGGCGGGACGTCCGCTCCGGCTTACCGTCGACATGACCGTGTTGCTTGTGGGCAAACAGGCTCCGGCCTCCAATGCCAAGTTCGCCTCTGAGTTGGGTATATGCGTTTCGTCCGACGGTTTTTTCAAAGGCGCGGACTGTTTCGACGGAGCCACCCTCACCTCGCGGCGCAATATATTCGTGGCGGGTACGGCCACGGGTCCCAAGAATGTGGGCGAGAGTATGAACGAGGCTGTGGCCGCGGCTATAAAGGCGGCGGAGTACGTTAAAGGGTTGGCGTGATGGAAAAAGCTGTTGCAGACATACATAAAGGGTCTTCGGGCACCGTTGCGAAGAAATTCGGCTTCACGGTAAAGAGCGGCAGGGCCATAGACATAGACGCGGCGGATATGTCGGTGGCCGACGAGGTTATGGCGCGTGTGCCGTCGTGGTCGCTCTGCATAGGGTGCGGCGGGTGTACCGCCACATGTACGGCCGGGGCCTTTGCCGACTATAACTTCCGTCGCTTGCATCTGATGGTGCGGCGGGGAGAGGTGACGGGGCTGCGAGGTCGCCTCTCCGCCTGTATGTTGTGCGGGAAGTGCGTGTTGCAGTGTCCCCGGGGTGTCAATACGCGTGGTGTGATAGCGGCCCTTATGGAGCTGCTTCCGCGGGATTAATAGCAGGGTGTCATGGTAAATCTCTATTTCGAGCCTTTCATAATACCGTTCATAGTAGGAGTGGTGGTGCTCTTCTCCGTAATGTGGACGAAGTTCATATCGTGGATATCGGCACTTCCACAGAGCGACAGGCGTATGATGAGGTCGGGCATATTCTCTGTCGCCACCGTCGTCGGGGCCTTGTGGGAGGCTTTCAGGGAGTGTCTGTTGCACCTTAAGATAGGGCGTGTCAACGGCAGATTGTGGTATATGCACACGTCGCTGGCTTTCGGGTGGTTTCTGCTAATTGCGTTCGGCAAGGCGGAGGCCATACTCTATCTCAAAACGCCGGTGGTGCCCATATATGTCGATGTATTTTTCCGCAAATACTTCCCGTTTGCGCACGTGGGGGCGTTCGGCTTCATAATGGACGCTCTGTTGCTGTTCGTGCTCTCGGGGTTGGTGGCCGCCGTGGTCAAGAGGTTCCGCCCGTCGGTCTACGGCATGAGGCGCACCACCGACCACACCCTCGGCGACAAGCTGGCCCTGTCGGCCCTGTGGTGCATATTTCCGCTCAGGTTGCTGGCCGAGAGCTTCAATTCGGCCATCTACGACAGCGGCTCTTTTCTGACCGGGTCGCTCGGAGCGCTGTGGGCGTTGCTGTTGCCCTCGCGGTCGCTTCCGTATATAAACGAGGTGCTGTGGTGGTGCTATTCGGTGTCGCTGGGGCTATTCTTCGTCAGCGTACCCATATCGCGCTACCTGCACATATTCGCCGAGATACCCCTGATATTTTTGCGTAGCTTCAAGGTGAGGGCTTCCGTGAGAGCCACCACATTCACCAAGCTGCAACGGGCGGCATGTTCGCGTTGCGGTATCTGTATCGACCCGTGTCAGCTCTCGGCCGAGGGCATATCGCTCGACACGCAGTCGGTATATCTTCTTAGGGACGAACGCGCCAAGGGGGCCACGCTCGCCAAGGCGGACAGCTGTCTTATGTGCGGGCGTTGCCAGAGCGTATGCCCTGTCGGCATAGAGCTGGACGTTATCAGAACGTCGGTACGGCACGACAGGCGCAAGGCCACATCCTCTTTCGATTACGGCTATCTCGACACCGTGCATGTGCCGCTTGCCACCTCCAAGGTGGGCTTCTTCTCCGGCTGCATGGGGCGTCTGACACCGTCGGTGGCGGCGTCGATGCGTGCCATAGCGATAAGGAGCGGCGTAGACATCTGGTTCATAGACGAGGCGGAGGGTATATGTTGCGGACGTCCTCAACGTATGGCCGGCAATCTGGACGCCGCCGACCGTATGCGTGAGCGTAACGAGGAGCTCTTCGTGGAGTCGGGCATAGACACGTTGGTGACCTCGTGCCCTATATGTTTGCGCACCTTTCGTGAGGATTACCACTTGAACGGCATAAGGCTGTTGCATCACAGTCAGTTCATTGCCGAGCTTATGGAGCAGGGTAGGTTAGATGTGGAGAGAGGTGCGGCGAGCTTCGCATATCACGACCCTTGCGAGCTCGGTCGCGGGCTCGGCATCTACGATGAGCCGCGCGTCGTGCTGGGTAATATCGGTCGTCTCGAGGAGGTGGCTCGCAGTCGCGACAAGGCGTTATGTTGCGGCGGTTCGCTCGCTCACCTTGGTCTCGATATGGCGCAACGCGACAGGATAGCCGCCGGAGTGTGCGCGGAGTTCGAGGCTACCGGAGCCGACTTTATAGTGACATCGTGTCCTATGTGCAAAAAGAGTCTCTCCCGGTCGACCGAGACGAGGGTCATAGATATAGCGGAGGCCGTTAAGATGGCTGTCGGCGTAGAAGAGGCTTAGTTCGGATTGCAGTAAATGGTCGTTCCGTGGCGGAGGTTCCGTCCCCGAGTATTCAAAGGCGCGTATCTAACTTCGCTCGGCCCGTGTCATGGCTCATGTCTATGCCGTTTTCACCTGCATACGGCGGATTGACTTACATAAGTCGATTTGAAAAAATCTCCCAGCCTTTTTCGGCTTGTCGTACTAACATGCCGTAACCTCCTATGGTCGTGGCGTGCGCGCGTCTGCCGCGACGTAAGAACATGGTGTCGCCGGGGTTGTAGATCAGGTCGAATAGTATATGGTTGTCAGTGAGCGAGGCGTAGTCTATCTCCGGGGCCGCCTCTGTCTTTGGGTACATGCCCAGCGGGGTGGTGTTGACGATTAGCTCGTGTCCCGTTACTACGGAGCCGTCTACGTCATCGTAGCACAGCGAGCCGTCGCTTTTACGGCGCGATACCGTCTCGTATCTTATACCGAGCGTTTCGAGCGCGTGGCATACCGCCTTCGATGCGCCGCCGGTGCCCAATACCAATGCGTCGGGTCTGCGGTCTGCGATGACCTCCGTTAGCGAGTCTCTGAAGCCGTAGACGTCGGTGTTGAATCCCTCGAGACATATCCCGTCGGCTATCTTGCCACGGAACCCCTCCTCTCTGGTTATCTTCACGCAGTTGACCGCCCCTATGGCGACCGCTTCGTCGTCTATGCGGTCGAGCATCTGCATGACAGCCTGTTTGTGCGGTATGGTGACGTTGAAGCCGCGCAGGCAGGGGTCGGAGATTACGGCATCGCGGAGCATCTCTATGTCGGCCATAGGGGCGTTGTAATAACGCCACCCCTCTATCCCCTCGCGGGCGAATTTGGCCTCGAAGTAGCGTTGCGAGAAAGAGTGTCCGAGCGGGTTTCCTATGAGCATCAGTGTGTTCATGTTACGACTTTTAAGCGAGGTATTTGACGGCTACGAATCCGCCTATCAGCAACACCGTTATGGCTATGGCTATGAGGTTGAAATATTTGTCGATGAATCTCTTGATGGAGGGGCCGAACTTCCATATCAGCCACGATATCAGGAAGAAGCGTGCGCCTCGGCTTATGAGCGAGGCTATTATGAATATGACGAAGTCGATGTCGAACACCCCGGCCGTGATGGTTATCAGCTTGTAGGGTATGGGTGTGAACCCTGCCGTGAAGACCACCCAGAAGCTATACTCCTCGAACATACCCTGCACTTGCTCGTACACCTCCAAGGTGAATCCCGGGATGTTTCGGAAGAAGAAGTCGGCGAAAGCGGTGAACTCGCCGCCGCCGTCTATCCATGCGAAGTGGCCTATGAGGTATCCTACCGCCGCCCCGAGAATGGAGCCGACCGTGCATACCAAAGCGTATCTGAACGAGTTTTTGACCTTGCCCAGACACAAGGCTATCAACAGTATGTCGGGAGGTATGGGGAAAAAGCTCGATTCCGCGAACGCGAGTATGAATAGCGCGCTCGTGCCCCATCTGGTGTCAGCCCAGTGAAGCACCCAGTCGTAGAGCCGACGCAACAGGTTGCGTTTGCGGGCTACCGGTGCCGATTGTTCCGTTGTTTCATACATGGTTTTATTGTGGCGTTGGATGAAATGAGCTACAAATATACGCAATTTATGCAATGCGGCTATCGCAAATATTACGCCGGTTTAATCCATATCCGTTGCATGTCTCCCCGTGCGGATGCCGTGCGCCGATAATAGATGGAGCCGTCGCATAAGAGGGTTTATGCGGACGGCTCCGGGTAATAGAATAAATATTAGGGGGTCAATGATCGATTATATGATTATGTTATCTATATTATATAATATGTTCTATGGTCGTATCTCATCCGGACGACTCCGTGTTCGGTAAGAAGGTGCCTACAGCTCCGGCTAAACCGCCAAGCTCCGGTGGTGTGTAATGGTTCGCTTTAATGCAGACGTTTTCTCGCCTCGGCATAATCAAATTACATTTGCTTCTGCTTCTCGGCTTATCGAAAACGTTCGCTTTAGTGCAGACGTTTTCTCGCCTCGGCATAATCAAATTCCATTTGCTTCTGCCCTCGGCTTATCGAAAACGTTCCGTTTGCGAACCGGTCTCCGGTCGGCACCTTGGTTAAGGTTGTCCTGTCTTATGTCACTCTTTCCTCGCGGACACAGCGTACGCTGAATCCGTAGTGTTGGCCTCCGCTGCGAACACCGTCCTGACTGCTGGTAAAGTACAGATAGTAAGCGTCGGTGCCGTTCATTGTGGATGTCCAGTAATGGCCCCATTGGCCCTTGTCTTTGAGGGTTCCTGACGACGATGCGCCCTCCCTGTACCCTACCGCAGGAAATTCCAGACTGGTGCTGCCGTTACTGAATGTAATGTAGCCGTAATTGGAACTGCTCCATGTACCGCTCATTCGGTTTTTGGTGCAGTTTCGGAGTGTTGTGTATTCGGCGCTCGTAGGCAGACGGAATCCGACCGGACACGGCGACGATGCCCAAGAGGGGTTTGACACCGATGTCTTCCATGTGCCGCTCGGTGTGGCTCCCGAGGCGTTGTCGCTTGTCGAGTCCCACGCCACGTTGATACCCCATTGATAGAACTTGCCGTGTGATTCGGAACGTATGCCGCTACAATTTGATGGTAGCTTGGTTGCAAAGGTGGCGCCGCCTGATGCCTGTCTCGGGTTGGCCAGGTTGTAGATAGTCCAATGCAGGTTGCCGATATAAACCGTCTGGGGTCCTCCCTCCTGTGTAACGGTGAATGTCTGCGACTGGCTCTCCTTGTAGGTTACGTACACTGTGGCCGATCTCGACGTGGTGTTGTTACCCAGATTGCTTTGGGCGGTAACGGTTACCTTATTGCCCGACACCGATACGGTACACCACGAGGGGTTTGATGAGGTGGCGTCCATCCCCGAAGATATGGTGCCGGCATTGGACGATGTTACGGTAACCTCGGCCGACTCGCCTATGGCCTTTAACGATAGGCTCGTAGGGCTGAAAGAGTAGATTACTTTATTCTGAGCGATGGTGCAGGTGGCCAGACTCGCGGTGTAAGCGCCTACCAATGTGATGGTTGCGGTCAGGTTGGCATCGGTGTTATTGAAGCTGGCTTTACGATTGACCGAGAATGTACCGGTGTTGCTCGAGCTGGCGATAGATAGCGTGGCGTCGTTAGAGGTGACGAAACCTGTGCTCTTGATATCCCACGTCGAAGCCGTGAAAGTACCGCTGACTGCAGTGGACGCACCGCCCACGGTGGTAGGCGTAGAGACCGATATACTCGGCTTCTTGGCCTGTTTGACGGTGAATGTCTGAACCGCATCGCCGTCGACGGTGATAGTGAATGTCGAGGTCGGCTCGGTTGTGAGCGTAGAGGCCGGAACAGTCACACGGACAGTGTGAGAAGCCAGACTGCCGGTGGTGGTGACGGTCGGAACGGTCAGACTACCGGATGTGCGTGTGATGACGATTTTTGACTTGTCCACTGCACGGTTGAGCGCGAGTGTGAAGTCGTATGTCTTGGCCGCACTGTACGCGCTCAGTGTGTTGTCCGAGTAGACGCTGCCCGACGGCGCCGTAAGTGTGGCGGTGACGGTACGCAGCTGCTTGGCGACGAATGTCTGCGAGGTACAGTCGTTTATGGTGAGCACTATGTTGGCTGTGGCGTCTTCGGTGGTAGAGGCCTTGGCTACGGTGGTGAGCACAAGGTTGTTGCCCGACTTGGTGGAGGTTATGGCCGCATTGTTGGAGTTGGTGGCTACCTTCCATTCCGTGCCGGCATCGGTTGTGACGCTTACGTTTTGTGTCAGCGAGGCCTGTCCGGGGAATGTGTGGCTTGCAGGGTCGAAGGTAAAGGTTACCTTTTTCTGTGTGGTGGAGTAGCTGCCGCGCGACATACCGTCGGCGCCGTTCAGGGTTATGGTGGCGTTCTGAACGGGGCTGTCGTGCGTTAAGGTTTCGGCGAACCCTACCGTGAACGTGCCGCCGGCAAAATCGATAGCGCTTACCGGTAACGCCGTGTTGCTACTGGTAATGCCCGTCACATCCCACTCCGAGGCCGTGAAG
>CAMWRR010000060.1 GCA_947176715.1 uncultured Rikenellaceae bacterium
GTCCTATCTTATTATCTACATAAGCAAAAATTATATTAACAAAACAAATATAATAAAAATACCAATGTATCGACAAAAAAAATCGGACGAATCTCAAAATCCGTCCGACTTTCATATATACGAGCAGAGTTACTACTTGTGTTTCACGTCGTTATACTCTATCTCAAGACTCTTGTTGTAGACGTTCATGGCTCTGCGGCTCATACCCATGCTTGCGAAACCGCCGTCGTGGAAGAGGTTCTGCATGGTGACCTTGCGGGTAAGGTCAGAAAAGAGCGTAACCACATAGTCGGCGCAATCGTCGGCTGTGGCGTTACCGAGCGGGGACATGCGGTCGGCGAAGTCGAGCAGACCGTCGAAGCCGAACACGCCCGAACCAGCCGTCGTAGGGGTAGGCGACTGCGACACGGTGTTGATACGTATCTTCTTCTCGCGGCCGTAGATGTAACCGAAGCTACGGGCTATCGACTCGAGGAGAGCCTTGGCATCGGCCATGTCGTTGTAACCGTAGAGGGTACGCTGAGCGGCTATGTAAGAGAGGGCCACTATCGAGCCCCACTCGTTGATGGCGTCTTTCTTGCGTGCCACCTGTATCATCTTGTGGAACGATATTGCCGATATGTCGAGCGTCTTCTGCAGGAAACCGTAGTCGAGGTCGTCGTATGTGCGACCCTTGCGCACGTTGGGCGACGAACCGATAGAGTGGAGCACGAAATCGATCTTGCCTCCGAAATGGGCCATAGTCTCGTCGAAGAGGTTTTCGAGATCCTCAACAGAGGTGGCATCGGCGGCAATGACCTTGGCGCCGCATTTCTCGGCCAGCTTGTCGATGGTACCCATACGGATGGATACCGCCATATTGGTGAGCACTATCTCGGCGCCCTCTTCTACGGCGCGCTCAGCCACTTTCCATGCTATGGACTTATCGTTAAGGGCACCGAAAACGATACCCTTCTTACCTTTTAAGAGATTGTAAGACATATATTCGTGTTAATGGTTATCGTCTGTTGCCGAGGAAGCGCAACAGATAGAGAAACAGATTGACAAAATCGAGATAGAGCGACAGTGCGCCGAGCAAAGCCACCTTCTTGGTCTGCTCGCCCACCTCGGCACCGTGAAGCATGTTTTTGATCTTCTGGGTGTCGTAAGCGGTAAGGCCTGTGAATACTATCACTCCCACTATGGATATTATCCAGCTCATAGTGTCGCTCTTGAGAAACATATTTACAAGCGAGGCAATGATAAGCCCCACCAGAAGCATCATGAAGATACTGCCCCACGAGCTGAGATCTTTTTTGGTGGTGTAACCTATCAGGCTCATAGCGCCGAACATACCGGCCGTTATGAAGAAGGTGCCCGCAACGGAGCTGGCCGTGTAGGCAAGGAATATCACGGACAGGGTAAGCCCGTTTATCACCGAATAGACGACAAACGCCCCCATAGCGGAGGAGAAGCTCATCTTATTTATACGCGATACGAGATAGACCACAATGCCGAACTCCACCAAAAGCATCACGAAGAAAACAGCCTGATAGCTGAATATGAGATTGAGCATAAAGGGGGTATTGGCCGTAAACAGGGCGGTTGCACCCGTTATGGCGAGGGCCATGCACATCCAGGCATAGACCTTTCTGATCAGAGCGGTCGAATCGGCCACGGCATAATTGCCGGCATTCGTCTGATAATCAAATGACATAGTTCCTAACTTTTTGGTTATTCGCCGGCAAAGGTAATAAAAATAATAGAACTCCATACCGAAAGGGGCGACAACTTCCCTGCAATGGACTTCCGTGCCGGCCTAAAGGCAAAATAAATTTGCTAAGCCGTATATAAAGAGGTATATTTGCATCCCGCGTCAAAGCGGCCGACAGGCTTCAGACGCTTCAAAACCGAGTGTTATGATAAAAGACGAGACAGATCTCACACTGCCCGACAGTGAAAAGATATACGTGACGGCACCCGACAGCGATGTCAGGGTAGGCATGCGCAGGCTCGCCCTGCAGAACGGCGAGAGCATGATACTTTACGACACCACCGGCGCCTACACCGACCCCGCCATCGACACCACGCACGGTCTGCCCGAGGTAAAGAGGGCATGGACGGATGAGCGCGAGAGGTCGGCAGAGGGGTTCCGCACCCAGCTGTGGTATGCCAAACAAGGCATAATAACCCCCGAGATGCGTTACGTGGCCACCCGCGAGAATCAGGGAGCCACGGGCGAGAACGCGATAACGGCCGAACAGGTGCGCGCCGACATAGCGGCAGGCCATGCCGTTCTCCCCTCCAACCGTCGCCACCCCGAGTGCGAACCGATGATAATAGGCTCGCGCTACTTGGTCAAAATCAACGCCAACATAGGCAACTCCGCCCTCGGCTCCGACACCGACCAAGAGGTACAGAAAGCGCTGTGGGCCATAAAATGGGGCGCCGACACCGTTATGGACCTCTCCACCGGCAAGAACATACACTCCACACGCGAGGCCATTCTCCGTGCCACCCCCGTACCCATAGGCACGGTGCCGCTCTATCAGGCGCTCGAAAAGGCGGGCGGCAAGGTCGAGAACCTCACGTGGGAGATATTCTACGACACACTCGTGGAGCAATGCGAACAGGGTGTCGACTACTTCACCATACATGCGGGGCTGTTGCACGAGCATGTCGAGCTGGCCCGCCAACGCACCACCGGCATAGTGTCGCGCGGAGGCTCCATCATGGCCAAATGGATGAGCCTCAACGACTGCGAGAACTTCGCCTACACCCACTTCGAGGAGATATGCGCCCTGATGAGACGCTACGACGTGGCGTTCTCTCTGGGCGACGGACTGCGTCCCGGCTCGCTGGCCGATGCCAACGACGCGGCACAGTTCGGCGAGCTCGACACGTTGGGACGCCTGCAACAGATAGCTCTGGAGAACGACGTACAGACAATAATAGAGGGGCCGGGGCACGTTCCCATGCACATGATAAGGGAGAACATGACCCGTCAGGCGGAGAAGTGCCACGGCGCGCCGTTCTACACCCTCGGTCCGCTCGTGAGCGACATAGGTGCCGGCTACGACCACATCACCTCGGCCATAGGGGGCGCCATGATAGCCTGGATGGGCACGGCCATGCTCTGTTACGTCACCACCAAGGAGCACCTCTCGCTCCCCGACCGCGACGACGTGCGCGAAGGTGTCGTCACATTCAAGCTGGCGGCCCACGCGGCCGACATAGCCAAAGGGCACCCGGCGGCAATACTTCGCGACAACGCCATGAGCCGCGCCCGCTACGACTTCAGATGGCGCGACCAGTTCAACCTCTCGCTCGACCCCGAGAGGGCGCGCCGCTTTCACAGCGAGATGATCAGGAACGCCGGCCACGACAACGAGTTCTGTGCCATGTGCGGCCCCGACTTCTGCGCCATGCGCATAACCAAATCGATAGAGAAATAAAAAAACATACAGACGATGAATAAGAATTTCGTAGAGGAGCTTCGTTGGCGAGGCATGATACACGACATGATGCCCGGCACCGAAGAGCAACTGGCCAAGGAGATGACCACGGCATACGTAGGTATCGACCCCACGGCCGACTCGCTTCACATCGGCCACTTGGTGAGCGTGATGATAATGAAGCACTTTCAGGCCTCGGGACACAAGCCTATAATACTCGTAGGCGGCGCCACCGGCATGATAGGCGACCCCTCGGGCAAGTCGCTCGAACGTAACCTCCTCGACGAGGATACCCTGCGACACAATCAGGAGGCCATACGCCGCCAGCTCTCGCACCTTATAGACTTCGAGAGCGACGCCCCCAACGCCGCCGAGATGGTCAACAACTACGACTGGATGAAGGAGCAGTCGTTCCTCTCGTTCATACGCGACGTAGGCAAGCTCATAACCGTCAACTACATGATGGCCAAAGACTCTGTCAAGAAGCGTTTCAACGGCGAGGGCGACGGCATGTCGTTCACCGAGTTCACCTACCAGCTCGTTCAGGGGTTCGACTACCTCACCCTCTACCAGACCAAGAACTGCAAGCTCCAGATGGGCGGCTCCGACCAGTGGGGCAACATCACCACCGGCACCGAGCTGATACGCCGTAAATGCGGCGGCGAGGCGTTCGCCATAACATGTCCGCTGATAAAGAAGTCGGACGGCACCAAATTCGGCAAGACCGAGTCGGGCAATATATGGCTCGACCCCGCCTACACATCGCCCTACAAGTTCTATCAGTTCTGGCTCAACGTGTCGGACGAGGATGCGGAGCGATACATCAAGATATTCACCATGCTCGACCGCGAAACGATAGATGGGCTTATAGCCGCCCATCGCGAGGCGCCCCACACCCGCATATTGCAGAAGCGTCTGGCCGAGGAGGTCACCTGCATGATACACTCGCGCGCAGACTACGAAAAAGCGGTGGAGGCGTCGGCCATACTCTTCGGCGGAGCCACCACCGAGACTCTGCGCTCGCTCGACGAACAGACCCTCCTGCAGGTGTTCGAGGGTGTGCCGATGTTCACGGTGAGCAAAAGCGAACTCGAAGCCGGAATCCCGTTCTCGACCCTCACTACCGAGAAAGCCGCCGTATTCGCATCAAAGGGCGAGCTACGCAGACTGGTGCAGGGTGGCGGCATAAGCCTCAACAAAGAGAAGATCGCCGACAGCGAAACGGCAATAACCGCCGACAAGCTCATTGCCGACAGATACCTACTCGTACAGAAAGGCAAAAAGAACTACTACCTTATAAAGGCGGAGTAGTCAATCCGCACGACAGAAAAGGCGACACACGAAACATGTGTCGCCTTTTTTATTATGGGTGCAGACCATAATATCATCGCCACCCGGCAGAGATTCCGCTACAAATCGTGCAATCTCAGGACTTTAGTAACGTACGGTAAGACTCCGTATCAAACCGACAAGCTTATATAACCATGCGGGTGGGTGTCTTATCTCCATATTGTCACTTCACCCTCAACCGTTGCCCCAACCGCAATATCGAATTGCGCGATATGTTGTTGAGCTTGCAGATGCGGTCTATTGTGGTGCCGTAACGTATGGCTATGCGTCCGAGTATGTCGCCGCTCTTGACGGTATGGTACACGGCAGTCGACTCTTTTACTACGGTCTGTCCGGCGTTGTCTATGGCTTTCTGCTGTGCGAGCGCGGCTCTTATGGCAACGGAGTCGCCGGCCTCGGCAAGGAGCGACCCTATGGCCCAGTCGTCGTCGAACTCCTGCAATATCTCCGAGGCGTGGGAGTGAATGTCGAGATAGCTCTTTTCAAGGGGGAACACCTTGTAACGGAGCTTGCCGTGCTCGAAGTCGACGAGAAATTCGGGGTCGAAAGTCTGGTCCTTATACCTCAGCTCGAAATGGAGATGACTGCCGCGGCTCCTGCCCGTATTGCCGACATATCCTATTACCTGCCCCGCCGTAACATAATCGCCCGAGCTTACGGCCAGACGACAGAGGTGTCCGTACCACGACTCCAACTCATTGGGGTGGCGCAATATAACCATATAGCCGTAACCGCCTGTGTTGTAGCGGGCATAACGCACCCTGCCGTCGAAGGTGGCGTATATAGGCGTTCCCACTGGCTTGGGCAGGTCCACTCCGTTGTGGTTGGAGCGACGTCGACGGCCGTAGGGCGAAAATACCTTGCCGACCACCGGGGGAGAGAAACGCCACAGCGAATCGACTATCTCCAGCTCCAGCACATCGGGCATGGCATCGTACGAAAAATCGCGATAGGCGAATACCGACGCGGTGTCCCAGTGGTCGTGAAACCCGGCGTAGGAGGCAAGAGTGCCCAAATCGTCGTAAAGATACCTCCATGTGCCGTTGCTGTTGACGACCAACTTACGCCCCGCCCTATCCGTAGACAAGGTATCTATAGGTATTACGGGCAACTCGTCTATGGCATACTGCACCGGGATGCGTTGGGCCTCGGCGCGGTAAGCCGACACCGACAACACGGCCACGAGGGCGAATGCCAACATATCTTTCACACTCATCGCTACTCCACCTCTATCTTTATCACGCACTTCTTTATTTTACCGGCCCGTCCCACCAACGGAGCGTGTGCGTCCGAGGGGAAGAATATCACGAACTGGCCTGGCTCCAAGGTGAAGAAATCCTGCGGAACGTCGTCGAAGAACTCCACGTCACGCTCCCGGTCATAACCGCGACCGTCGTTGCACGAGGCGCGATGTCTCCAGCCGTAGCTTTCGTCGCCCGACAGAGGCAACTGTATGTCGATGTAGCGGTCGTGAGCCTCCAGCACCGCATCCTTGTGGCTGCGCATGGGCGACGCCTCCACGTTCAGCCTGAGTCTGTCGCCGTCGAGACGGTAACACCCCTCCTCGAGAGTGTCGTAGTTATCCGCCGCATAGCGCAACGCCCTCTCGAAAAGCGGATGCAGAGAAGCGTAACGCGACGCCTCCGATAAAGAGTCTATAATCATAATCTACTCTGATATTGCGTGTTACAATTAAGTCTTATGGCTATGAACAACATTGCCGAGAATGTCAGGAGCGACGAGCCGCCGTAGCTGAAAAACGGCAACGGAATACCTATCACCGGTATTATACCTATAGTCATGCCTATATTTACCAGCACATGGAAGAAGAAGACCCCCGCCACGCCGTAACAATAGACGCGACCGAAAGTATCTTTCTGGCGGTCACCCATCCTCATAAGCCTGTATATCAACGCCAAGAACAAAGCGAGCACCGCCATGGCACCTACGAAGCCCCACTCCTCGCCCACGGTGCAGAATATGAAGTCGGTGCTTTGTTCGGGCACGAAGTCGAACTTGGTCTGTGTTCCTTGCAGGAAGCCTTTGCCAAAGAAACCGCCGGAGCCTATGGCTATCTTCGACTGGTTGACATTGTAGCCGGCACCCTTGACGTCGTTTTCTAACCCCAAGAGGTCGAGGATACGCTCCTGCTGGTGCGCCTTGAGCACATTGTCGAACACGTAGTCGACGGAGGTGACAAAGAGCAACGAGCCGATGAAGAACAGCACGAACACCACCACGTTGCGCAACTGGTGACGCACGGCATAAACCGCCACCAAAGGCAAGGTGACGACCAAAGAGAGCATAAAGGCACTCACTACCGACAGCCGGTAGCCGAAAGCGAATCCGGCCAACATAGCCAGCAACATGACGAAGAAGACGGCGGACACATATACGGTCTTTTGCCGCACGAACCCGTTACTGCGCGACTCCATGAACACCGCAAGCACGAATATCAACACATATAACGCCTCCGGCTCCACGAAGAACGACCCCACGAACAGCGCCACCACCGTACCCAACACCAGATATACCCATCCGGTAAACCCCTCCCGATAGAGCATGAAGAGGAACGAGCCGAACACCATGGCCGAGCCGGTGTCGTTCTGGGCGTACGCTATCAGTGCCGGAAGCGCTATTATCATGGCCACCCTCCAGAGGCTACCTATACGGTGTATGTTGAAGCCGTAGTTGCTCATGTATTTGCCCAATGCCAGCGCGGTGGTCATCTTGGCGAACTCCACCGGCTGCATACTGAACGGGCCTATGCGTATCCACGAATGGGCGCCGTTTACGGTGCGCCCCACCACGAATGTGAGGAGCAACAACAATATGGAAAAGGCGTATGCCTGATAGGCCAGATAGTGGTAATATTTGGAGTCTATCAGAAGTATCGCCACATTCATCACCATGCAGATACCTATCCACATGAGCTGCGAGCCGTACTTCTGCGACATGTCGAATATGCTGGCATGCTCCTCGTTGTAGACGGCGGCGTATATGCTGAGGAGCCCCGCCCCCACCAACAGGAGGTATATCAGCACGGTCCACCAGTCAACCCCGCCGAATATCGCGCTCTCGCGTCTGTAATAGTAGTTATCGCTTATCATATTGTGGATAGGGTATGTTCATCTGTTTGACATGCTCCGCCAGCCACGGGCGTGTGATGGTATCGGTCAGATACTGCTCTATCACCAGCGAGGCTATCGGCATCGCCACGGTAGCGCCGAAACCGCCGTGCTCCACATATACCGACACCGCTATCTTGGGGTCGTTGTAGGGGGCGAAAGAGGCGAAGGTGGAGTGGTCGCGTCCGCGTCCGTTCTGCGCCGTACCGGTCTTGCCGCATATATCGAGACCCGGCACGGCCGCACCCACTGCGGTACCCGCCACGTTTACAGCCCTGTACATACCCTCGGCCACCACCTTGTAGTGCTCGCTGTCAACCTTGGTATAGTGGCGCTCGTTGAAAGCGGGGTCGATCTCTCCGCCCTCTATGCTCTTGATTATGTGCGGTATCTTGTAATAGCCGCGGTTGGCTATGGTGGCGGTGAAGTTGGCAAGCTGCAACGGGGTCACGCCCACCTCGCCCTGACCTATCGACAACGATATGGCGGTGAGCGAGTTCCATCGTCCGTTATAGATGCGGTCGTAAAACTCCGGCGTGGGTATGTTGCCTTTGAGCTCGCCCGCGAAGTCGGAGTCGAGACGGCGTCCGAACCCCATCGACAGGAGATAGTCTCGCCACACATCCATACCCTTTCTCACGTCGCCGTAGGCCTTGTTGTCGAGGATGTTGCGGAAGACGTAACAGTAGTAGGCGTTGCACGAGGTCTGTATCGAGAAGTACATGTCGAGCGGCGAGGCGTGGCTGTGGCACTTGACGCCTCGGCCCACCGGATAGCCCATGTTGCAGACATACTGTTGCGACGGCACGAGCACACCCTCCTGCAAGCCTATAAGGCCGGTGGAGAGCTTGAAGGTGGAGCCGGGAGGATAGGAGGCCATAACGGCACGGTTGTAGAGCGGACGGCGCGGGTCTCTGAGCAACTTAAGATAGTTGCGCGAGCGGTCGCGGCCTATCAGCTCGTCGGGGTTATAGGTGGGGCTGCTCACCATCATGAGTATCTCGCCGGTGGAGGGTTCTATCGCCACTATGGAGCCTACCTTGCCCGCCATCAGCTCCTCGCCCAGCAACTGTAGCTTGGCGTCTATGGTGGAGGTTATCGACACCCCCGGCACGGCGAGGGTATCCAATGCCCCGTCGGCATACGAGCCTTTGGGCATGCCGTGTACGTCCACAAGCTCCATACGCACCCCTTTGCGGCCGCGCAATATCTCCTCGTAGGCGCTCTCTATGCCGGTCATGCCGATATAGTCGCCGCGTTTGTAGTAGCTGTTGTTCCTGATGATGTTGTCGCTCACCTCGCCTACGTAGCCGAGTATGTTGCCCGCCGTATGGAACGGATAGGAGCGCACGGTGCGGTACG
>CAMWRR010000061.1 GCA_947176715.1 uncultured Rikenellaceae bacterium
CGCTCTCCGTTCCCGTTTGAAATCAAAGTAACTAACCTCTTCACAAAAAGCCCGCGCAAACACACCGACAGTTCAACCGTTTAGACAACACACCCGCACTGAACACCCCTAAAATCAAGCATTCAGATAGCACGCATACCCCGTAATATCCTAATTATTAACTGAACATAGGACCGTCGAGCAGATGTCGTCACTCCATACCAAAAACAAGCGCATTAACATCATGCACACCCCAAACTACACAATACAGCCACTAATCCATCTACTTGCCGCCTACCGTCACCGTAGTAATATCCTCTTTCTGCAGATACAACCGTGCGACTCTCATTATATCCTCCGGCGTAGTCCCGTTAATTTTCTCGACAATCTTCTTTATCCGTCCGTTATCGTCGCCGCTCTGAACATTCTCTATGACCACGTCGCATATCCCGAACGGACCGTCCAATATACGCATCATCTCGCCTATCATTACGCTTTTGACCATATCCAGCTCCTCGAGGGGTACCGGTTCGGTGCGCAACCGCTCTATCTCGCGGAATATCTCGCCAACGGCCTCGTCGGTATGTTCTGCGGCCACCTGCGTTGCAATAGCTATGTAACCCGAATCCTCCATGCACCCCACCTGCGCCCATGCTCCGTATGTGTATCCTTTGTCCTCGCGCAGATTCTGAACCAGACGGGAGCTGAAATATCCGCCCAAAACGGTGGCTACCACCTGCATGGCTATGTAGTCGGGATGGTCGCTTTTGAAAAGCACGCGTCCCATACGTATTGCCGCCTGCAGAGCCTCCGGCTTGTCTGCCGTAGCCGCGGCTACCGGGTGCGGAGCCGGCAACATGTCCGAAACCCTCGTCCCGTGGGGGAGGGCGTCTGTCACCTCCGATATGCGATCTATGAAGCTTGGCTCTATCTTGCCGCTGACGACGGTAAAACAGTTGTCTATGTTGTAATGTTTGCGGAAGAAGCCGCGCAACATGTCGCTCGTCAGCGTGTCGTAGCCGTTCTCGGAAGAGGTGCGGCCGTATGGGTGTTCAGGGCCGTATACCGACCTCCAGAACAGCTCGGAGGCCATAACGTCCACCTTGGTGCGCTCTACCGTAAGGCTCTGTTTGCGCTTGGAGGAGTATATCGCCAGTTCGTCCTCCGGGAATACCGGCTCGGTGAGTATGTCGGACAGCAAAGACAACGCCTTGTCAAGAAATCTGTTGAGGCAACATACGGTCACCACGGAGTAGTCGCGGTCTATCGACACGTTATAGTACATGCCGTAGTAGTCGAGCGTCTCGGCTATCTCGGCGGAGCTTCTCGAGGCGGTACCCTCGGCCAGCATGTTTACGGTAGCCGAGGCTACGAAAGGGTGTGTCTGATAGCGCGTGCCGGCACGGAAAACCACGCTTATGCGCAACAGGTCGAGATCGGACGCGTCGACATGATATATCTTGCCGCCCTTGGGGGTATCCGTCACAGAGAAAGGGGGCACCTCCACCGACGAGGGTATGACTATATCCGGCGCGACGCTCTGGTCTTTGTATTCCATGTGTCTATTTTTTCAGATAATAAAGGGTGGTGGTATTGTTCTCGGCGAAGAGCTCGCGCGCCGTCTCCACTATGGCTTCGGGAGTTACGGAGCGGTATCTCGACACCTCTTCGTTTACGAGCGATATGTCGCCCAACATCTCGTAGAAACACAGGTTCATGGCCTTGTCCATTACATTGACCTCGCCGAATAGGGTGTTGGCCTCGAACTTGTTCTGCACCTTGTCAAGCTCGTACTCGCCCACCTTCTCGCAGCACATGGCCTTCAGTTGCTCCATAAGGGCCTCGCGTGCCTTTTGGGGGTCGACGCCCTCCGACACCTGTCCTCCGGCAATGAATAGCCCCGGGTCGATATCGCCGGTGACGTATGCGTTGACCGAGGCGAAAAGGGCCTCTCCCTTGACGAGCGATCTGTAAAGACGCGACGAGGTGCCGCCGGAGAGCAGGTCCGACAGGGTGTCGCACACCACGAACCTTTCATCGGCCCTCGGACACATGTGGAACACCGCATACACCAACGAGGCGGGCACGTCGCCCTCTATCGTAAGCTCGCGCGGTGCTGTCTGCTGAGGCTCTGCGGGCAACGGACGTTTCCGGCTGCCTCTCTTGGTTATGTGCCCGAAACGGGCCTCCGCCATATCGAACATACGGTCGTAGTCGTAATCGCCGGCTATTGCCATAATGGCGTTGGAGGGGTGGTAATATCTGTCGTAGAAGTCACGCACCATGTCGAGCGTGGCGTTACGTATGTGGTCGGGCGACTTGCCGATAGTGGGCCAGCCGTAAGGATGTACCGAGTAGAGTAGTGGGCGCAGCTTCAGCCACAGGTCGCCGTAGGGTTTGTTGAGGTAACGCTCGTTGAACTCCTCTACCACCACCTTCTTCTGTATGTCGAGCGACGAGGCGTTTATGTCGAGGTCGGTCATACGGTCCGATTCCAGCCATAATGCCGTGTCTATGTTGTCTTTGGGGAGCGTTATGTAGAAGTCGGTGTAGTCGTTGTTGGTGAAGGCGTTGTTCTCGCCGGAGGCCATCTGCACAGGCATGTCGAACGACGGTGCGTTGCGCGAGCCCGAGAACATCAGGTGCTCGAACAGATGGGCGAATCCGGTATGGTCCGGATCTTCGTCGCGTGCGCCTACCTTGTATATGATATTGGTAGCGGCCATACTCGTAGACCTGTCGCGATGGGCGAGCACCACAAGGCCGTTACTCAAAACTTTGCGTCTGTATTCTATCATTCCTGTATTGTTTCGGTTCGGTCCGTTACGCGGGGAGGGTTCATGCTGTCCGGGGCTTTCTCAGCTCCTCTTCCAGTATCTTGAGTCCCTTTTCGTTGGCCACGCCCCTTATGTGGTAGTTTATGAACTGACGATGGGTCATGTTGAGGTCTAAGGCATCTTTGTCGCCGCCTATCCAGCCGGTGAACATGTCGTTCATGGTGCCCATTATATAGGTTATTATATCGTCGGGGTCGAAATCGTCGCGATAGATACCCTCCCGTACGCCTTGGGTTATGTTGTCCTTTATGAACGAGGCCATTGTCTCTTTCAGCTGCACTATGTGGCGGCCGAATATCTCGGGATAGCATTTCTTGAACGTGCGGTAGAATATCGCGGAGTCGGGCATGGGGTGGTCGCTCTGAAACTCGAGGACCTTTATCAGCATCTGCACGGCGTTGAGGTTGTCGCCGTCTATCTGCGACATGAACGAGAAGTAGTGACGCCCTCTGAACGACAATATCTCCTCCAGCAGGGTCTCCTTGTCTTTGAAGTTGTTATATAGCGTCATCTTGGTGACGCCTATCCTCTCGGCTATATCCTCCATTTTGAGAGACTCCACACCCCTCTTTTCGAAAAGGGAGTGGATGGCCTCTATGTATATGTCCTTCTTAGATTTTTTCATACCATTACAAAAATAGAGAAAATCGGTCAATGTGCAAAAAGTTACCCGAACGGACGTGTCGCGGTTGCCGGACGGGAAAACTCCGGCTACCTTGCACATGCTCCGTCCTATGGAAAGACAAGCACCCATGTAAAAGTGTCTGTGGTTGTTTGATCTTTGCCGGACAGCGATAAAAATAGTGCGGGTAGGTGTTTGCCTACCCGCACCGTCTGTTTTATGCGATACTTACTCCACCTCTACCGAGCCGCTCGCCGTATTGCTCGATACGGATGCGTCGTACATGGCGGAGCATGTTGCGGGCGGCAGATAGAACCGTCCCGAATATACGGCGCACAGGTCTATCTTGACGGCGACATACTTGCCGGCGGGCAGTTCGTCTATGTAGCTGTAGACCCTGTCGTCGCGAATGTCCTGATACGACAGCAAACCCTTGTCGTCGCGTCCGCCTTGCAGGTAGCGGGTGTTGAGTATCTCCCATCCGGAGGGGTATATCTGCGACAGCACGAGGTTGCGCACCGCCACGGCGGAGGTGTTTTTGACGGTAGCCACCGATGTGAAATATGTGCCCGCCGCCATTCTGTCCGGCTCTATCTCCCTGCCCGAGAGGTCGAGATAGCGCACGGATAGCTCTATGCCGTCGGACGAGGGTGTCACCTCGCCGCCTACGACCGTGCCCGACGCTGTCACCCGGGCCATGACGGTGGCCTTGCCTTTGTTGGTCACCTCGAGGTCGGCGGTCTTCTTGCCGTTATTCACGAGTGTCGCGCTCCACAGATGTCTGGTTGTCGAGACGGTGCCCTTCTCGCGGCCGCATGAGTAGGTGAGGTCGAGACCGTCGCCCTGCCCGAGCCGTTCGGCCTGCTTGGCCGTGGCCATCAGAGCGAATGCGGTGGCCTGTGTGCTCTGCCATGACGATGACGACAGCTCGCCGGCTATCTCGCCTGAGAGGGTGAGGGCCTCGGCGTCGCGTCCTGCGGCTATCATGGCCATGAGGGCTATCGACTTGTCGCGTAACGGACTGCCGAAAGTAAGGTCGTTCTTGTAGTCGTGTCTCAGCCCCGTTGTCCTGTTAAGCAGCTCGGCGGCTATATCCTTGCGTCCCGTGAGCATGTATGCCATTGCGAGCAGATAACGCGACGAGGGTGTCAGCGACTGTTGCTCGCGCAGCCTGTTCATAGCCCCTTTGTCGGCTACACCGTTGAGGGCCAGCACATAGAGCCTGTATGCCTGTGTCTGCTCCTCCGATGCGGCGTTGTAGCCACCGGTACGTTTCCATGCCGCGGCCATCCTGCGTACGTTGCCAAGGGTGCTGCTCTTGAGGGTCTGAGGCACGTTGTATCCGTTAGCGGCCGCCTCGGTGAGGAGGTGGAGGGCGTAGACCGTTCCCCAGCCGTTGCCGTCGAGAGAGCCGGGCCAGTAGGCTAACGAGCCGTCGGGGGTCTGATACGAACGCATGCGGCGTATGGTCTCCGAGACCGACTGCTGGCATGCCGACTTCTGCTCCGCGGTAAGCTCGGCTATCTTGGGCAGATAGAGTTGCGGGAACGCCTTGGATGTTATCTGCTCTATACACCCGTGGGGGTAGCCTATGAGATATTGCATACGGCGTGACAAGTCGACGGGCGCCATATCTGATAGCTCCAACGTGAGCGAGCATGTGCCCGCATCACCGGGCATGGTTATCTTCTGCGACAGCTTCCCTCCCGGCTCTATGGCGAATGTCTTGCTCTCGGTCACCGGCGTGGCTACGGAGCGTATCTCTATCTCGGTCTCGTACACCGAGCTCTTGCCACCGCCTGTGGCTGTCAGTTTTATCGTCCCTTTGCCCGGCTTGTCGCCCACCTTTATGCGGAACGGCACGGTCTTGTCGCCGGCCTTGCCGAACGAGAGGGTCTGTCGGCTCGGGCCTGTGACGGTCATGCCGTCGGAGCACTGCACCGACACCTCCACGCGACCCACGCCGTTCTCGGTGGCGAATACGGTTGCCGGCACCGACATCTCCTCGCCTACGCCTATCACACGCGGCAGGGTGCCCAGAACCATCACCGGCTTGCTCACCGTCACGCTCTTGGAGGCGTTGCCGTACGCTCTGCCGTCGCCGGCCACTACCATGACACGTACGCGTCCGTTGTAGTTGGGCATCTTGAAGGTATGTTTCTGTCTGCCCGACGACAGCACGAACGGCCCGCAGAACTCCACCACCGGAGCGAAGCGGTTGACTATGGCCTTGGGACCGGAGCCGAGGGCGTCGTCACCGCCTATGCTGAACATACTGGTGATGCGTCCTCCGTATGCGCCGGTAACATATCTGTACACATCCCACGTGCGTACGCCGAGAGCCTCGCGGGCGTTGAAGGCGTCGAACGGGTCGGGGGTGACGAATCGCGTAAGGTCGAGCAGCCCCTCGTCCACTATGGCGAGGGTGTAGGCCATGGCGCGGCCGCTCCTCTCCGAGACGGTCACGGTGTAGTCGCTCTCGGGCTCTATGCGGTCGGCCACCGTTATAACCGGCTCCAGACGGCTGTCGGGCGATATGACCTTCACGGGCACCACTCCGTACATGCGTATGGGCATATCGCCTCCGGCGGCGTGCGGCTGCAACAGTGTCAACGATATGTAGGCCGTGGGCTGCATGGACTCGGTGGCCTCTATCTCGAGGGTGGTGCTGCCGGCGGTGCATGTGTGGTCGCTCACCGAGAGCACGCGGGTGCCGTTCTCTATGGCCACTATGGCGCGGCTCTCCGACGAGGATGGGAAGGTTACCTTTATCTTCTCGCCGGGGGCGTAGCTCTCCTTGTCGGTCTTGATGTTGAGCATGACGGCCTCCTCGCCCCCCTCTACGGAGCGTCTGCCCTCGGAGGCGGGCCAGTCGAAATAGCTCAATATGCCGGTGGAGTGGCCGCTGGCTACATCGGTGGCCACTATCAGATAGGTGCCCCAATCCTCTTTGGAGAAGCCGCACTCCAGCGACGCGCTGCCGTCGGCGCCGGTGGTGAGGTTGCAGGTGAGGACGGGTTGGTTGTACGACCGTGAGGTGTAACCGGCCAGATAACTGTCGTCGGAGCTCCACCACCAGTGCCATTTGACCTTGTATATCCTGACCGATATGTCGACTCCGGCCTGTGGCTTGCCCTCGGGCGAGAGCGACACCAGCGGGAATCGGTATTTTCTTCCGGTGTCGAGCTGGTCGCGGCCTCTCTGCGGCGACTGTATGCCCACGTAACGGTTGTAGGGCGAGTAGCGTACCGTGGTGCCGTCGACGCTGAACTGCCCCGACTCCTCGAAGACGCGCGTTACGAGGCTCGCGTCGAGCATGCCGGGAGCGCGTCGCCCCATGTCGAGGTCGACAGTGACGGTAGCGTCTCCGTTCTCGTTCAGTTTGCCTTTGGCTATGAGTGTCTTATCGTCACTGAAGCTCTTGGTGGGGTCGTCGAATACATACCCGTCGAACCCTTTGAAGCGGGTGGTGCCGCTGGTGAACGTACCCTCCACGGTGTAGTCCAGCGAACGGGCCGTAGCGCCCTGTAGCCATTCGGCGTGGAGTCTGCCGCTCTGTGCTTTTCCTCGCATTATCATGCCGTCTGGGAACGAGAGGTCTATCTTCAGACGGTTGGGCTTGACGGTCTCTATCCTCAGCCGCTTCTCGAAGAGTGCGCCGCCTACGCTCGCCTTGGCCGACCAGCTACCCGTAGCCGCCTCCTGCTCGGTGGGGAAGTCAAATGCGTAGAGCCCCATCTTGCCTCCTGTCGACGTGCGTGTGGCGTAGAGCTGTCCCGAGGGGGTGTATAGCTCCATTGTCACCGGCATGTCGGCGGGTACCTTGCCGTCGCGGTCGTTAAGCATGAAGCCGAGGTGCAGGGTGTCGCCCGGCCGCCATACGCCCCTGTCGCCGTATATGAAGCCCTTGATGCCCCTCTGCACCGCCTGACCCGATACGTCGAACGAGCTGAGCGACAGTGCCGAGCCCTCGGTAAGGCGCAGGTAAGAGCGATGCGCCCCCGATGAGGCTATCAGGTAGAAGGGTTTGCCGTTGCACTTTATGACGGCGGAGCCTTTATTGTCGGTAACGCCGGTGCCTACGCTCTGGTGCTGGAAGTTGCGGATGTCGATCTTGACTCCGCTCATGGGGCGGGTGTCGACGATGTTGCGGGCCAGTACCGTGATGTCGCCCTCGTCGCCGGCCATCGCTATCAGCCCTATGTCGGTGACCAGTATGTTTTTGCCTATGCCCCGGCCGTTGTCTATGTAGTAGCTCTCGGAGCAGGGGTTGTCGGACTGTTTGTAATTGTAGCCGCTCCAGTCGGTGTAGCGGTAGTAGTACGAGCCGTAGTCGTCGAAGCGTGACGCCTCCGATTTGAACAGCGCCTCGTCGGAGGCCTTTATCTGTGCGTCGTCGGGTGTGTGCCACTCCTCGTCGCAGGGACGGTAGACGGATAGGCTGCGATCGAACGACAGCTCCACTCTGTAGACCGCTCCCGGCTCGGGGTCGACTATGTCGCTGAGGTCGAGGGCGTAGACCTTGCGTTTGGTCAGCCCCGGGTCGTCATCCTGTCCCAATATCACCGTTTTGAGCGCAACAAGGCGGCCTACGCGCATTATCTCCGAGTCGCCGTCTATGTCGCTCTCCTGCAGGAACTGGCCCATGTTCCTCTCCAGAACCCTTATGACCCGTACCTGCACACCGCGCAGATAGACCGCGCTGAACGGTATGGTCGTCTTGCCCGACTGCGGCACTATAACACCCTCGTCGACGAACTCGACCGAGGGGAGCAACGGTCTTATGTCGACCTTGAAGCTGAGGTTGTCGCCGAGCTTTCCGCCTCTGGCGCTACGTATGTTCTCGTCGAGGTTGACACAGGTGTAGGCGGCGTGTCGTTCGCCCGGGTATATCCTCAGCTTGTTGCCATCTTTGACTACCCGCTCCTCGCCGCCGCCGTCGAGCCAGGCCAGACCCGACATATCCTGCCCCGGGTCGAGCGTCCGGGTGAAGGTCACCTCTATGTATTCCGACGGGTCGGTGACATACTCCACGTTATATACGGAGAAGTCGGCGGCGGAGGGTATCTCCACCTCCAGTATATCCCCTTTGGAGGCACCCTCCTCGTCGGATATTACCGAGAGAGCGATGTTGTGCGACTTTTCTATTCCCCTTATATCTGTGATTTTAAGGGTGTGGCGCGTGCCGTCGTTGCTGTGGATCCACTCGGTTATCTCACCCTCCGAGACCCCGACGAGCGACTCTATGAGCGACCCCTTCTCGCGGTCGGAGGTGGTAACGGTGGCGGTGACATCGTAAAAGGTGGTGTCGCCGCTCTCGTGTTGCTCTATGCCGTCGAGCGAGGCGGCGAGGGTGAGCGGCGCGGTCTCCACGGTGAAGGTGAAACGGCGGTCCGACTTGTTGTCGGTCTCGAAAAGGTCGCCTACCTCCGCCGTTATCTTATAGGTGGTGTTTCTGTCGAAAGCCTCGTCCGGCGTGAACACTATAGCGTTGGTGCCGTTAGTGCTCCATGTGCCTTTCACGGCGGGCTTCACCGTCATTATGCCCTCTATGAACTTCGCCGTGGCCTTGTCTGCCGGTATGTCGCGGGTGAAGACAAGGTAGACAGGACTATATCGCGAAATGCGTCCGGAGGTGAACGCCGACACGTTGGAGTTGAAAGGGACACCGTCGGCGGATGCGTCGTCACACCCCGTTACGGCGAAAAGTGCCGCTACGGACAACGACACGACGGCGAAAAATGTTCTCAGTTTCATTGGATTGTAGTTTTGTGCTTCGCTGTTCTGACTTTAAGGGATATACTCTATGCAAAGATACGAATAAGTC
>CAMWRR010000062.1 GCA_947176715.1 uncultured Rikenellaceae bacterium
TCACCCTCGAAGAGGATGCCCTCAAGGTAGAGGATGTGGTTGTTGTCGGCTTCGGTACTCAGAAGAAGGTCAACCTCACCGGCGCCGTTGCGGCTGTCGACAGCGAGGAGCTTCTCAAACGTCCCGTAGCTAACGTGCAGCAGATGCTTCAGGGCGCCGTTCCCGGTCTGAATATCAACATGAGCACTTCTCAGCCGGGTAACGAGTCTATCTCGATGAACATCCGCGGTGCCAACTCGTTCGGTACCTCTGCATCGCCCCTCGTACTTATCGACGGTGTCGAGGGTTACATTACCGACGTTGACCCGAACTCGGTAGAGAGCGTATCGGTTTTGAAAGACGCGGCGTCGGCATCTATCTACGGTTCGCGTGCGGCTAACGGTGTGCTCTTGATCACCACCAAAAACGGTACCGGTACTCGTGAGAAGGTCTCTATCACCTACAACATGAACATCGGTTTCCACAGAGCGACCAAACTTTACGATCTGGTCACCGACCCCGTAGAGTACATGCAGCTCAAGAACCTTGCGTGGGAGAACTATTACGGTCCGACCGCATACCCCGCATACAAATATACCGAAGATGACATAGACCTCTATCGTAACCGTACCGACGAGAACGACCCGCTCGGCAAATACACCGGTTTCGACTGGCAGGACTACATGTTCCGCACCGCCATGGTCCAGAACCACAACATCGGTATCGCGGGTACTTCGGGAACCACCTCGTACAACGTCAACCTCTCTTACATGAATCAGGAGGGTACCATGCGCGGTTACGGTTCTAAACGTTACAATGTAAACTCTAACGTTCAGTCACAGATCAAACCGTGGTTGAAGATAGGTACCAACATCGCGTTGACCCACAGCACCCGTAACAACCCCGCTAACGGTCCCGAGGACGGTTACCTCGCAACTTTGGCACAGGCTCCCACCTACAAACCTTGGTTGGTAGACAAGACCGGTGTCAACGGCGAGACTCTTTGGACCGGTTGGGCATTCTACGGCGAGAGAAAATATACCGGTTCTAACAAGAACGTGCCTGCCGTCAACGAATCTTCTTTCATTAAAGTACAGAATTTCGGTGTTAACGCACAGGCATTCTTCGAGGCCAATATCGTAAAAGGTCTCAAATGGTACACCAAGGCAGCCGCACGTTACGGCCAGACCAACAGCAGACAGTGGGGCGATCCTGGCACTCCTTACTACAACTACATTACCGGCGATCCTACCGGCACCTATGTAGAAGTAGCGCGTCAGGGTCTGTTGGCACAGGCTTCTACCAGCCTCTACACCAACATCTACACCTACCTGAACTACAACTGGTCAAGCAAGAACGAGGCTCACAACTTCTCCGTAATGGCCGGTTACAGCCAGGAGCAGTACGACTATCGTACTCAGGGCGCCGGTCGTACCAACTACAACTTCCCCCTCTATGAGGTGAGCGCAGGTGTGGACAATGCCAGCAAAGTTGCTACCGGTACCTCGTCATCATGGGCTCTTATGTCGGCATTCGGTCGTGTTAACTACAACTTCAAGGAGCGTTACCTCGTAGAGGCCAACGTACGTTACGACGGTACCTCACGTATCGCCAAAGAGAACCGTTGGGGTGTGTTCCCCTCATTCTCTGCCGGTTGGCGTCTCACCGAGGAGCAGTTCATGAAAGATCTGAACCTCTCATGGCTCAACAACGTCAAATTCCGCGGTTCATGGGGTCTTCTCGGTAACCAGGATATAGGTACCTATCCCTATCAGGCCCTTATCTCTACGGGTGCCGACTACTCTTTCGATAAAGTCAATATCTCTGCAGGTGCGGCACAGACTGCAGCCGTTAACCGTAACCTCAAATGGGAGACCACCGCTATCGGCGACTTCGGTATCGACATTCAGCTCTTCCGTGGCCTTAACATCACTTTCGACTGGTATAACAAACGCACCTACGACATCCTCCGTTCGGCTCAGGTGAACGCGCTTCTCGGTCTTACCGCACCTACCATCAACGACGGTGAGATGACCAACAAGGGTATCGAGTTCATGATCGGTTGGAGTGACCGTATCAAGGACGGTGCAATGAAAGATTTCGGTTATAACATCAACTTCTTCATAACCAAGAACAAGAACAAACTCGTTAAATTCGGTTCTACTCAATATACCAATAGAGGTGAGTACAGTCTTCCCTACCTTATTTTTGAAGAGGGCGGTACTTACGGTCAGTACTACATGTGGGAAGCACTCGGCATCTATGAGAGCGACGCACAGGTTGCCATGCGCGAATACAACGGTTACAAGATCGCTCCCATCACAGACGACGTACAGGCCGGTGACATTATCTACCGCGACGTAAACGGCGACGGTGTTATCGATGACGACGACCGCCTCAAATTCGACGGTTACTACGAGAAATTCAGCTACACCATCAACCTCGGTTTCGACTGGAAAGGTTTCGACTTCTCTATGATGCTTCAGGGCCGTGCCGGTCGCAAGACTTTCGACCGCGGTTACATGGGCTTCGGTACACAGCCGTTTATTCAGGGTACAGCCCCCACTAAAGACTACGTTGCCGGCATGTGGACAGAGGAGAATCCCGTAGGTGCGAAGTATCCTCGCCTCTACTATGGTGCTAACAACGTTTACCAGAACTCTGTCAACAGCACGTTCTACCTCAAGAACTCAGGCTTCTTGCGTCTTAAGAACCTTACCGTAGGTTACACCATTCCCAAGAACATAACCCAGAAGATCGGCGTTCAGAAATTCCGCGTCTACTTCTCAGGTGACAACTTGGCTACCGCAACCAAATTCGACGGTCTCGACCCCGAACGTAGTGCAGGTAACTACGGTGTGAACTACCCGCTGAGCCGCATCTGCTCGTTCGGTATAAACCTCCAGTTCTAAGTAAGAGACGACAACTTAAAAACGAATCAATTATGAAAAAAATATTATTCTTGGCGTTAGGGTGCTCTCTGCTCTTTACTCCTTCTTGTAAAGATTTCTTGCAGAAAGAGAATCCCAATAGTCCCACGGAAGCCATCTTCTGGCAGTCGAAGAACGATTTCGATTTGGCTCTGACAGGTATATACTCTCAGATGCGAGGTGGCATATACTATCGTCAGTCGCCCAATGTAGCGTCGAACTTTCTGACCACTTTCCTGGCCACTTTCGACAACTTCACCGATAATACCGATGGCGGTACCTACAACTATGCCGGTCAAAACGAGTTCTTGAGAGACAATATCACTCCCGAGAACATGCCCGGCCTGATAGGTTCGGCTTACGATTATTGCTATGCTGCGATAGCTCGTATCAATATCTTCTTGGGTCACCTCGAAGAGATGTACTCGGATAAGACCAATGCCGATTACAAGCAGTTCAAGGGCGAGGCCCTCGCATTGCGCGGTCTTATGTACCACTATCTCTATACCTGCTACGGTGCTGTGCCTATCGTCAAGGAGGCTCTCGTAGTAGAGAACATGTACATGGAAAAATCTTCTGCGGAAGATGTCTACAAGTCAATCATAGGCGACTACACTGAGGCTATATCGCTTCTTCCCAAAGGTCAGAACTATATGGCCAATCCCGGTCACATCACCGGCGATGCCGTGATAGCTCTCCGTGCGAGAACCCGTCTCTACCATGCTTACGACGCGAACGGCACAGCCAACAAGACGGAGATGGCGGAGATCCTTACCGAGCTTAACACCATCACCGCGGCTTACTCTTTGGCTGAGGATGTACTCGACAACTTCCACACCTCTACACAGTCGGCTTGCCCCGAGATTATGTTCTCGCTCAGGTTCCTCAAACCCGATATGCGTAACCAGATAGACCTTTTCATAGGGTCTTGGAAGATGATCAGCCCCACCCGTAGCCTCGTGTTGTCATTCCCCAACGCAGACGGTACGGCTTATGTTCCCGCAGGCGATATCGCAACCAAAGCGACTATCACCGATGCCGAGATGACCGCTCTTTTCACCGGTCGTGATCCGCGTCTTGCCGCGTTCATCGCACCTAACGGCGTTTACAATTTCGACGGTTATGTAGGTGACGCTATTGATTTCACCGACGGCGATACCCCCAACACTCAGTTCGCTGTGAGAAAGCTCGTCACTCCGCTTAGCGGCCAGAGTGGCAACAATAGCTGGGATGACGGTTATACATGGCAGGGCGATCAGGACGTTGTGCTTCTCCGTTGGGCTCACGTGCTCCTCATGAAAGCAGAGGCTGCATTCGAGTCTGGCGATGTGGCAGGCGCAGAGGGCTACATAAAAGAGCTCCGCGACCGTTACAACATGCCTGCTATCACCGGTCTTACTCAGGAGTTGCTCCGTAACGAGATCCGTATCGAGACCTGCTTCGAGGGCCAGCGCTACTTCGACATGAAACGTTGGAGAATCCTTTCGGATATGAACGGTAAGAAACAGGACCCCAACAGCTCTATCACTGTCGTTGTCAACCCCAACCACTTCGACTGGCCCATACCTTGGGATGAGATTGAGAAGGCTAAGAACAACGGCGTTACCCTCACTCAGAACCCCGGTTACAACAACCCTACCGGCAACTAATTTAGGTTGACTCCATCTAATTCTTTATAGAGAGTTCCACGGCTTAGTCCGTGGAACTTTTTTATGGGAATACGGTTATCAAAATAATAAAAGTCCCGTAGTCTGATGTTACGGGACTTTTTATATTAAAAATAAAGCCTGCGGCAGTATGTCGCAGGCTTTAAATATAGATTACACTATCCTATTTGTAGTTGGGATTCTGAGTGAGAGTGTGACCGTTATCTTCATATACGTCTATCTGATCCTGAGGTATCGGCCAATCGAAGTGAGCGGGATTAACTATAACTTTAGAGACATTCGGCATAGAGGGATCCTGAACCTTACCGTTCATTTTGTCGAGAATTCTCCAACGTTTCATATCGAAGTAACGCAGACCCTCGAAGCAAGTCTCTATACGGATTTCACGACGCAGAATGTCACGATCGATAGAGGTAAGCTCTGGAATACCGTATCCTCTACGCATCTCGTTGATATAGTTTTTTGCGCCTGTCTCATCGCCTGACTCAAATGCTGCTTCGGCTTTCATAAGAAGCACGTGAGCCCAACGGAGAAGAACCGCATCCTGATCGCCCTGCCAGTCGTAGCCCTGATTCCAACCGCCTTCTGCATTGTCTATCGGAGTCACGAGCTTGAATACATCGAAATATGTTGCAGAGTTGTTGCCAGAGGTAACAGCGTTAGCGACATTGTCCGGAAGATAAGCCGAGAAGTCATACACATCGTTGTGAGTTATGAACTTAGCAAGACGCGGATCGCGATTAGCGAATATTGCATCGTATATTGCCAAACGCTCGGCTTCAGTGATGGTCTTGTCGTACATCTTGTCGATGTTAGCCACTGTAGAGGGATCGAAAGCCGTATTACCGTCTGCCATGGGGAAGTCGTACACAAGATCGCGAGTGGGCAAAATAGCTTTCTGGTCACCTACCAAGTAGTCGATCTGGTTACGCATGGTCGGTTTGAGATATCTCAATGAGAACATAATCTCGGGGCAAGCCGACTGTTTAGACGAGTGAAAGTTGTCGAGCACATCTGTAGCAAGAGAGTAAGGGGCGGTAATGGTATTCAACTTGGTGAGTACCTCCTCCATCTCCGCCTTTTTGGCAACGCCCTTGTCATCGTAAGCGTGATAGAGCATTGTTCTGGCACAGAATGCCGTCGCAGCAGCACCGGTCATGCGACCCGGTCTGTTCATGTAGGTCTCGTTTGTGCCCAAAAGAGTGGCCGCCTCATTGAAATCTTCGACCACAGCTTTGTAGACAGCCTCTCTATCGGACTTATCTACATACATGTTCTCCACTACAGGAGCCTCTTTAGTGACAGGCACCTCACCAAAGCATACATACAGATAGTAGTAGAGAAGACCTCGCAAACCTACAGCCTCGCCTTTGAGTTGAATATAAGACTCATCGGTCTTGTCTTCGAAATACTCATCGAGCCTCGAGAGGAATATGTTTATACGGGCGATATTACTATAGCAATAGCTGTAGATACCACCGAAAGTAGGAAAGTAAGTGGGCGTTATCTGGTCGGTTAAAACGACGCTGGCACCAGACACATTGGTATTCGCCTCAATCGAGTTGTCCGACATATTATCCCAAAAAGAGATATAAGACGATATATAACCCGTTGTGAGCGACTGCTTGAAAGAGATGCCGCCTCTGACACCTGTGTATATAGCGGTCAGAGCCTGATCGAAATCGTTTTTCGATTGCCAGAAGATAGCTTCCGAGGGAGAGGCTGTCGGATTTTTCTCCAAGAAATCTTTGCAAGAGGGAGCAAAGAGAAGAGAACATCCTAATGCTAAAAATATTAGTTTTTTCATAATCGATTCAGTTTAAAATTAAATGCCTCTGTTAGAACTGAAGGTTCACACCGAATGAGCAGATACGGTTGATGGGATAGTTTACACCCCATGTACCGCCTGAGCGTTCGGGATCGAGTCCGTCGAATTTGGTCGCAGTAGCCAAATTGTCGCCAGAGAAGTATACACGGAATTTCTGAATGCCTACCTTCTGAGTTATGCTTCTGGGAATAGTGTAACCTACAGTGAGGTTCTTAAGACGCATGAACCCTGATTTTTTCAGATAGAACGAGCTTGCCACATTGTTTTTGTAGTTATAGCTATAGTTCTGGCTCGTGCCGTAGTAATAGAGACGCGGATATTTGGCTCCCACAGGGTTTTCTTCAGTCCACATGCCTTTTACGTAGTCTGTTCGGGGAGCAGAGCCCTGAACGAACGGAGTCGTACCGAAGCCCATCGAAGCGCGGTCGAAAGTCTTACGGCCGGCACGTCCCTGAAGCATCATAGAGAAGTCGAAGCCTTTCCAGTCGAAACCGAGGTTGATAGTGTAGCTGAATTTCTCGTAATAACCGTCAAATTTTACACAGTCATCATCATCAATGATACCATCACCGTTGAGGTCACGGTATATAATGTCACCGGCCTGTACCGTATTGTCGATAGGAGCCACTTTAATGCCGTTGATCTCACGCATAGCTACCTGTGCATCGCTCTCATAGATGCCTACGGCTTCAAGCATAAGATACTGATAACGGGGACCACCCTCTTCTGATACCACATATCGGCTACCGTATTCTGTCGCACCGTAATATGTGGGGGCACCGTATTTGACGAGTTTGTTTTTGTTCTTGGTGATGAAGAAGTTGACATTGTAGCCGAAGTCTTTCATTGCACCGTCTTTGATACGGTCGTTCCAACCGATCAAGAACTCGATACCGGTGTTGGTCATCTCGCCGTCGTTGATATAAGGTGCAGAAAGACCGAGGATATCTGTTACCTGTGCCGAACGGATGATGTCGTATGTACGCTTTTTATACCAGTCAAAATTGATATTCAATCTACGGAAAAGCAACAGGTCGATACCGAAGTCACCTATCGCTGTAGACTCCCACTTGAGATTACGATTGACAGCCGCAGTCTGTGCCGCACCTACGGATATATCTTTTTTGTTGAAAGAATATTGATAGCCCAATTCTATCACAGACTGATACAGGTAATTACCGATATTCTGGTTACCGAGCAGACCCCACGAGCCGCGGAATTTGACGTTGTTGAGCCATGAGAGGTTCAGATCTTTCATGAACTGCTCCTCGGTAAGACGCCAACCGGCAGAGAACGAGGGGAATACACCCCAACGTGACTCCGATGCAAGACGTGAAGTACCGTCGTAACGGACGTTAGCCTCTACCAGATAACGCTCTTTGAAATTGTAGTTCACACGACCGAACGCTGACATAAGAGCCCATGCAGAAGATGAGCCGCTATTGGTTCTGGCATCGTCAGAGGCGCCGGCATCGATCTCGTATAGCGGGAAATCATAATTTTGACGAGATGCTCCCAGGCTGCTCGTGTTGTAATCTTCCTGGCTGTAACCGGCGAGTATATTGAGATCGTGAGCATTGTTTTTGCTCTTGTAGTTGTAATTAAGAGTGGTCTGAAGGGTGGTATAAAGAGTAGTTGCCGAACTTGCAGAGAGCCCAAGGCCATAACCGTCGGGGCGTTGCAGATAATACCGAGCTTCGCCCGTTAGATAGTTATAGGCGTAGTTCCAGTCGCTACTGGTGCCCGCACCCCATTTCTTCGTATTGGTCTGACCATAACGTATAGCACCCATGGTATGCCATGTAAGGCCCTTTACGATGTTTGCATCGAAGAATGCCTGTGCATTGACATCGTAGTTCTTCGACCTGTTGAAAACGAGTGAGTTGGCAGCAACAACGTTCTTGTTGGAGCCGTTATACTTAGATTCGTTTTCGAATGCGAGACCAGACCAGAGAGTTTCGCCGTTAGGTCCGAATTTGTCAACCAGCCACGGTTTATATGTCGGTGCCTGTGCGAGGGTGGCAACATAGTTATCCTGACCGTTACGGGTATCGCCGGTGTTGTGCATCAACGCTATCTTGGTACCTATTTTCAGCCACGGTTTGATTTGCGACTGAACAGACGAGGTGATATTATAACGTTTGTATTCGTAACCGCCTCGCATAGTACCCTCCTGGTTCATGTAAGAGAGGTTGATATTGTACGATGTATTCCCTGATGTCCCTGCTATGCCTATGTTGTGATTTTGGACAAGAGCTGTTTTGAACATATATTTCTGCCAGTCGAAACCGGTGTATTTACCGAGCGGGTCGTTCTCGTCGGTACGGTTGCGATAGAGGTTTATCTCCTCTTCGGTGTAAAGCGGGATGCTCGACAAGTCGGGTGAGTTACTCAATGCCATGTTCTTAAGCTCCATGTACTCTACGGGGTCGCTCACCAAATCATACAATTTAGCGGCTCTATGAAAGCCGATGTTCATATTGTATGTGACAGAGAGCTTCTCACGACCTTCGCCACCACTCTTGGTAGTGATGAGAATCACACCGTTGGCCGCACGTGAACCGTAAATTGCCGCAGATGCCGCATCCTTCAATACGGATACGCTCTCCACAGAATTCGGGTCGATGGTGTTCAGATAGCCCTCTACACCGTCTATAAGCACGAGCGGAGAGGTACTTGCTCCAGAGAAAGTGTTGCCGCCACGAACGTTGATAGAGATACTTTCCGCACCGGGAGCACTGGTACCGACAGTAATATTCAGACCGGGAACGGCGCCCTGAAGCATCTGCTGTACGTCAGCCACCGGACGTTTCAACAGCTCCTCGCTGCCTACCGCCGCAACGGC
>CAMWRR010000063.1 GCA_947176715.1 uncultured Rikenellaceae bacterium
TCTATAAATACGACCGTTCGTTGAGCGGTCAGGTCGACACCTCCGTTACCAACGCCCAGATCACAGACTACTACAACCGCAACAAGGAGCAGTTCCGTCTGGTGGGTCCCGTGGCCAAGGCGCGCATACTGGCCTTCCCCGCCGACTACCGTCAGGCCGGGAATCTGCGCCGTATGATATCGAGCAGCTCCAAAGAGGATTACGCCGATTTGGTCGACATTGCCGACAAAAGCTCGTTCTACTTCAAGGAGTACACCGACGGATGGCACTACTTCCGCGACATACTCACCGACATACCGTTCAGGGAGAAGGACTTCGACGCTTTCCTCCGCAGGGGCAAGCTATACGAATACAAGGACGACGATGCCGGCGTGATATATCTGATGAGCGTTCTGGCATATCGCAATACGGGCGAGTATATCCCCGTGGAGATGATAGTGCCCACCATAAAGCGCGCGATAGTGAACCGTCGCAGGTCCGATTTCATCAAGTCGCGCGAGGACAGTCTGTATGCCTCTGCCATAAAGTCGCGTCATGTGACGCTCAATATAGATACCTCCGCCATAGTTAGGCCCGAACCTGTGCCTGTTCCGTCCGCCACCGTTCGCGAGGTGGTCGATGAGAGGAGGCCTTCTGCGGAGGCGGTCGATACGGAGCGTAAGGACAGTGTTCGCGACGAGAGGTCGGAAGATAGTGAAGATTAGTGTTTTCTGCCGGGTGTAACCTGTGTTTGCCGCGGCGAAAAAGTAAAGTATATGAAGTACATGAAATCCATATTGGCCCTCGCGCTCGTCACTTGTTGCTCTTCTGCGATGGCTCAACAGATCGACCCGTGGCCCACAAGCCAGCGTTACGTGGCCGACGAGGTAGTGGCCGTGGTGGGTAGCTCCATGGTGTTGTTGTCGGACCTGCGCATGGCCGAGGACTACATAAAGCAGAGCTATATAGAGCGCGGCTATACCGGAGCCGACCCGGAGGCTGAGGCGTTGGAGACGATACTGGTACAGAAGCTGTTGGCCTCGCAGGCCGCTATCGACTCGCTCACGGTCAACACCTCGCAGGTGGACGATCAGGTCGAGGCGCAGATAGATGCCTACGTGAGGAGCAAGGGTTCGGTAAAGGCTGTCGAGGAATATTTCAACCGCCCCATATTCAGTGTGCGCGACCATCTGCGCCGTCGTCTGACCGAGTCGGAGATGGCCCGTGCCATGAAGAACAAGGTGGAGGAGGGGGCTACGGTTACCCCGTCCGAGGTGCTGAAGTTCGTGCGCCATATACCCAAGGACAGCCTGCCCGTGGTGCCCGACCAGTATGTGTACGCGCAGGTGGTCAAGTATCCCAGCAACGACGACGATGCCAAGCTCAACGTGAAAGAACAGCTTCTCTCGTTGCGCGACCGTATCATGAAGGGTACCAGCTTTGCGGCTCTCGCGAGGATGTATTCCGAGGATTACGCGTCGGCCTCGCGTGGCGGCGAGATGGACCCGCAGTCCAAGGACGGCTTCGTGTCGCCTTTCGCCGAGGCGCTCGAGGCTCTCAAGCCGGGGCAGGTGTCGGAGATAGTGGAGACTGAGTTCGGTTACCATATAATAGAGCTTCTGGACGTGGACGGCGACCTATACCATTGCCGCCACATACTCATGCGCGTGCGTTTCGACCCCGAAGACCGTGAGCGCGCCCTTACCCTCTTGGACAGCGTGGTGCATCAGGTGAGGGTCGACAGCCTCAGCTTCGACGATGCCGTCAAACGTTACTCCGACGATGTCAAGAGCAAACAGAGCGGCGGCATTGTGGCCAACTCCACGTACGACATGTACAACATTCCGCGTCTTAAGACCAACCGTTTCTTCCGCGACGAGCTGGGCATCGACTACGAATATCTGCGCGGTCTGGAGCCGGGTCAGATGAGCGATGCCTTCGAGTCGATAGACCAGACCAACATGAACGAGCTGGTCAAGTTCGTAAAGCTCGTTGAGCTGATACCGTCGCACGTGGCCACCTTCGAGGACGACTACACCCAGCTGGAGGATCTGGCCGTGTCGGTGAAAAAACAGGAGATATTCGACCGCTGGCTCGACCGAAAGATAGACGAGATGTATGTGAAGATAGAGGCACCCTACGACAGGATAAAATTATCTAACCCACGCTGGAAGAAGTAGCGATGAGAAGAGGGTATCTGCCATATATGTGTGCGATGGCGGCGGTGGCGATGATTTTCGTCGTGCCGCCTCTCGCACGTTCGGAGCGTGCCTTGACGGAGCCCGTGTACGACACTGAGGCTTTCGCGGCTCTTATGGAGGAGCGCGCGGGCGACACCGTAGGCAAGGCGCGTGTCGATTATCGTAGCGACGTTACCATTCTCAGCAATCAGGGGGCGTTCGCCAAGCTGGTGGGCAACGTGGCCTTTCACCATAACGGCGTAATAATAACCTGTGACACCGCCTACCGTTACAGCGACAAGAACATGGAGGGGTTGGGTAGCGTCATAATCAACGCCAACGATTCCACATACATCTACGGCGACCGTTTCACCTACGACGGCGAGAGTAACATAGCCCGCGTCTATTCGCCCATAGTGAAGCTCGTGGACGGTAGCGCCGTGCTCTATACCCACAACCTCAGCTTCAATACACTGACCGGCGTGGGCAGCTACTACGGCGGCGGCACCATGACTCAGGGCGACAACCTTATGGAGTCGGAGCGGGGCGACTACTACACCGACACCCGCAACATAGTGCTGGTGGGCGGCGTGGAGATGCACAACGACGACTACGACATAAAGAGCGATTCGGTGGCTTTCGACCTCAATACCGAGGTGGTCACCTTCTACAAGCCCTCCGACATATGGAGCCGCAAGGGCGACTATCTCCGTGCCCGTCGCGGCACCTACGACCGCGCCACCGGCATATACGATTTCGTCGACTCGGCCTACGTTATGACCGAGGAGCAGGAGCTGTGGTCCGATTCGCTGAGGTATCTGAGCCTCGTCAAGGAGGTGGAGTTGCGCGGCGACATACAGATACTCGATACCGTCCAGTCGCTCTACACGTTCGGCGATTACGGTTACTACTGGAGCGGCTCCAAGCGTGTGATAATGACCGGCAACCCCTCGTCGGCCTCTTTCGACGAGGAGGGCGACACCACATTCATGCGTGCCGACACCATGATAGTTGTGCCGCAGCTGGTTCCCGGAGAGACGGGCGACAGTCTCGCGGCCGACACACTCTCCGGGGTTACGGTTGCAGACGAGCCTGTCGTGGAGGCGGCCGATACGTTGTCTGCCGACAGTGCGGCCGCTACTATGCCGGAGATAGTGGCCGACAGTGTGGTCGAAGCGGTCGATACGGTGTCGCTTAGCCCCAAGAAGGCGGCCAAGATGCTGAAGAAGCGGGAGCGTGAGGCCAGGCGCAAAGCCAAACGTGCGGAGCGTGCCGAAAAGAGGCGTCGCATGATGGAGGAGGCGAGGGCCGAGAGGCGCGATTCGATAGCGGTACCCGATACCATGCGTGCCGATAGCGTGGCGCCCGACACCATCGTAAGGCGCAAGAACGACGCGACGTATGAGGCCGATTCGTCGGACTACATATTGCGCGGCTACCATAACGTCAGAATATACAAGCGCGATGTGCAGGCGGTGTGCGACTCCATAGTGGCCATAACGGTGGACTCTACCATGTTCATGTATTCGTCGCCCATAATATGGAACGAGAATAACCAGATAACGGCCTCGTATATAAA
Source organism: uncultured Rikenellaceae bacterium (assembly GCA_947176715.1). Lineage (GTDB taxonomy): Bacteria > Bacteroidota > Bacteroidia > Bacteroidales > Rikenellaceae > CASDZP01. The sequence continues at coordinate 3,739 of CAMWRR010000063.1, forward strand.
GATATATACCGTAAACGAACAGCTGGACAGGGCCGAGCTATACGACTATCCCATAATAGGACAGAGGCTCGCATCGGACCGCAAGCGTTACAATCAGATACGGGGCAAGTACATGGAGTGCTATTTCAAGAACAACGAGCTCGATATAGTCTATATCGACGGCAATGCCGAGACCATCTTCTACAAGGAGGAAGAGGGCAGGCCCAACACCATGATGTACATAATGTCGGCCGATATGGAGATAACTTTCGACAGCTCGGAGATATCGCGCCTGAAGTGGATAAAGGACATAACGCACAGTATCTACCCTATAGACAAGATAGCTGCCAACCAGAAGTTGGTGCTCGAGGGTTTCCGCTGGATAACCAAGCCGCGCCCCAAGAGCCGTTTCGACGTCTGCGACCGTACCGTAAGGCCCTCTGAACGAGAGGCTACGGAGGCGTTGGTGCGCCCGCGTTTCCTTATCACGGCCGGCATAAATCAGGAGCGGGTCGATCTGGCCAAGGCAGGGGTATGGCACGACCGTACCGAATCGTCGCCGGTGGGTGTGGGCGACTTCCTCGGAGGCGACCTTGTGGGCGAGAACAACGTGATAAAGAGGCGGTTGTCGTCTGCGGCGGACTCTGCCGCGCAAAAGAGGACGGCGGCGGATAGTGCGGGTGTCGGTTCGGTGTCGCCGAAGCGATAGTGCGGGTGGCCCGGGCTTGAAAGGCATGTGCGGGTGACGCGCTTTGCGTTTTGGCCTAAAACCGTCGTGAATAGGTTGTAACAGATTAATATACATACAGTGAAAAGGATAATATCTCCCTCGTTTCTCTCGGCGGATTTCGCCGATTTGCGTTCCGCCACCGAGATGATAAACGGTTCGGCCGCCGAGTGGATACATCTGGATGTTATGGACGGCAGATTCGTGCCCAACATAACGTTCGGTTTCGACGTGATAAAGGCGGTAAGACGCCATACCGACAAGGTGTTGGACGTTCATCTGATGATAGCGGAGCCCGAGAGATACGTGGAGCGTTTCGCGGAGGCGGGTGCCGACTACATAACCGTTCATGCCGAGGCCGCCGTTCATCTGCATCGTGTGATACAGACTATAAAGAGTAGCGGCAAGATGGCGGGTGTGGCTCTCAACCCGGCTACGCCCCTTTCGGTTGTGGAGGAGGTGCTCGACATGCTCGACATGGTGCTGGTGATGTCGGTCAATCCGGGCTTTGCGGCACAGAAGTTCATCCCGTCGAGTGTCGATAAGGTGCGCCGTCTGCGCGCTATGGCCGACGCACGCGGATGCGAGCCTCTCATAGAGGTGGACGGTGGCGTGTCGCCGGCCAATGCGGGAGTGTTGTTCGGGTCCGGTGCCGATGTGTTGGTGGCCGGTAACGCCGTCTTCGGAGCCGACAATCCGCGTGAGGCGATAGTGCGTCTTCTGGAGAGCCGCTGATATCTGGACGGACGGCGGATGTTTAGGTGCGGTTCGCTTTCCGCACCGTTGTAAATAGCATATTCTATGATCTCTATAAACGGAGTTACGGTCACATTCGGGGGCCGGAATCTTTTCGACAACATAACGTTCGTGGTGGGCGACCGCGACCGCATAGGTCTCGTGGGCAAGAACGGCGCCGGCAAGTCCACACTGCTAAAGGTTATAACGGGCGAACAGCCGGCCTCGGGCGGTACGGTATCGCGTAGCGGCGATGTCACCATCGGTTATCTGGCCCAGCAGATGCCTCTGCACGACGGCCGCACCGTAATGGAGGAGGCCATGACGGCTTTCGACCAGCTCAACGCCTTGGAGAGATGCATAGCCGAACTTAGCGAGCAGATAGCCTCGCGCACCGACTACCAGAGCGCATCTTACGAGCGTCTCATACACGACCTCTCCGACGCCACCGAGCGTTTCCACATGATGGACGGCACCTCGCGCGAGGCGCAGGCCGAAAAAGCGTTGCTCGGCTTGGGATTCCGCCGCGACGACTTCTCGCGCTCCACCACCGAGTTCAGCGGCGGGTGGCGCATGCGTATAGAGCTTGCCAAGATATTGTTGCGTCGTCCGTCGGTGATACTCCTCGACGAGCCTACCAACCACCTCGACATAGAGAGTATCGGCTGGTTAGAGGATTACCTCAAAGACTACCGGGGCGCCGTGGTGCTCATATCCCACGACAGGCGTTTTCTCGACACCGTCACCACGCGCACGGTGGAGATAATGCTCGGCCGTATGCACGACTATAACGTGCCTTACAGCAAATACGTGGTGTTGAGGGCCGAACGCCGCGCCCAGCAGATGGCAGCCTACGAGAACCAGCAGAAGCTGATAAAGGATACCGAGGATTTCATCGAGCGTTTCAGATACAAGCCCACCAAATCGAATCAGGTACAGTCGCGCATCAAACAGCTCGAAAAGCTCGATATAATAGAGGTGGACGAGGAGGATACCTCGTCGCTCTCGATACGTTTCCCCGCCGCGCCACGCTCCGGAAATATCGTATTGGAGGTTAAGGATGCGGGTAAGTGCTTCGGCGACAAACGCATATTCTCCGGGGCCGAGTTCACCTTGGAGAGGGGCGACAAGGTGGCTTTCGTTGGCCGTAACGGCGAGGGTAAGACCACCCTTGCCCGCATGATAGTGGGCGACACACCCATAAGCGAGGGTACGGTGCGTGTAGGACACAATGTGTCGATAGGCTATTACGCCCAGAATCAGGAAGACTTGATGGAGGGCGACTTCACCGTGTTCGATACTCTCGACAGGGTGGCCGTGGGTGACATACGTACGCGTCTGCGGGATATTCTCGGCGCATTTCTCTTCCGTGGCGAGGATATAGACAAGAAGGTCAAGGTGTTGTCGGGCGGGGAGCGATCGCGTCTGGCTATGGCTCGGCTGATGTTGAAGCCATACAATCTGCTCATTCTCGACGAGCCTACCAACCACATGGATATGCGCTCCAAGGACGTGCTCAAAAAGGCGCTCATGGAGTACGACGGCACGCTGATAGTGGTGTCTCACGACCGCGAGTTTTTGGAGGGGTTGGTGAGCAAGGTCTATGAGTTCACCGACGGTCGCGTACGCGAGCATCTGGGCGGCATCGACGACTTCCTCTATCGTCGCAGGATGGAGAGTATGTCGCAGATAGAGGCTAAGCCTGCGCCGGAGAGAAAACAGTCAACGGAGCGTTCCGCGCCCGTCTCGGAGCAGCCCGCAGCAAAGCCGCCGATGGATTTCAAGCGTCAGAAAGAGACGGAGAGGGCGCGTCGCAAGTTGCGTTCGGCCGTGGAGGCCGCCGAAGCCGAGATAGAGCGTCTGGAGGCCGAGAAGAACGAGTGGGACGCTAAGATGGCCGACCCCGCATCGCACGGTATAGACCTATCCGACCCAAAGGTGTTCGAGGAGTATGATGCCCTCAAATCGCGGTACAACAAGGCTATGAACGTGTGGGAGGCGGCCTGCGAGGAGCTGGAGGCTTTCGACGACAGGAATCGCGGTTGACGGTGACTGGTTGCGGCTCGCCTTTAGAAGAGGGGCCGATTTTCAAAACGGATATTAAAAAGATATTATGGCAGATAAAAACATGGTTATATTCGGCGTCAGGCCGGTGATAGAGGCCCTTGAGGCGGGGCGCGAGCTGGAACGCATATTCGTAAGGAAGGGTTCCGACTCTCCCGTCATGCAACGTCTTGCATCTTTGGCCGCGGAGCGTGGTGTCGATGTGGCCCATGTGCCGGTGGAGAAGTTGGACCGCATGGTTCGCGGCAATCATCAGGGTGTGGCCGCCGTCATGTCTATGATAGAATACGCCTCGTTGGACGACGTGATAGAGCGGGCCACGGACGAGGCCAGAGTGGTGTTGCTCGACGGTGTCACCGACGTTCGCAACTTCGGGGCCATAGCCCGTAGCGCCGAGTGTGCCGGTGCCGATGCCGTAGTGGTGTCGGCAAAGAACGGCGCTCAGGTCAACAGCGAGGCCGTAAAGAGCTCGGCAGGTGCCCTTAACGTATTGCCCGTCTGTCGTGTAGGTAGCATCCGTAACGCGATACGACAGCTCAAGAACAGCGGTTTCAAAGTGGTGGCCGCCACCGAGAAGAGCGACACCCCGCTATGGAGCGGCGACCTTACGGGACGTGTCGCGATAGTGATGGGCAGCGAGGACAAAGGCATATCAAAAGAGTCGCTTAAATTGTGCGATATGCAGCTCGCCATTCCACTCAAAGGCGAGATATCGTCGCTGAATGTTTCGGTGGCTGCCGGGATATTGATATTCGAGGTCATTAGGCAGAGGGCATCTGTATGATAATAACCTCGGCCGGATTTCGTATAAAGTCTTTGTGTTAAGCAACCATCTGGTATAGAATCACTTGTATGTGTAACTGCCCGAGGTATGCCACAGCGACACCTCATTGCTTATGTGCTGATATTTATATAGCCTGTCGGCGGGGGTGGGGGAGTCAAACACTTTACACTTTACTCGGTACGTGCGTTAGCGAGGGCATATTCCGCGTTGCTCGTACGCGAGTTAGCGAGTGTTATCAAATATATTCCGCTTGATTCGGTCCGAGGAACGAGGACCGTAAACCTTTCCTCTTGGCGGCCCCGTAGCGTAGCGGAGGGGACGAGCGGGCCGGAGCCTCCCCACACGGAGGCCCGCAATAGAGGGTAACGAAGCTATAAGCGTTATTCGCTGAGAGTGCCTAACCGTATCTGTTAAAACTCCCGCGATGTGCGGTCCCCCGCAGGCTCCGTCCCTTGTGAACCGTTTCGACACCTCGCCCAAAGCACATTTCACGCGCAAAAGACCTTTTCACAAGGAATCTCTTGCCTACGTCCCTCGCTCCGCTCGGGCCGGCAATCCGGACGTACATGTTCAGCTAATGCGCATACCGTCAAACCAAAGTCACCGCCCGTCGCGCAAACCTGATAACTACCATATAAAGCGCGGTCTGCGCGTTAGCTGGTAGATTAAACTCAATTTCTTTTTGATTTCAGTTCGAGGTCCGAGGACAGTGGTTTTTTCCGCTTTATCCCGTCAGAGCGTTAGCGATGCCATCAAACACATCGGTCCGAGATCACAACTTCTTGCTCTCTATAAACGCCAGAAAATCATCCTTGTATCCGCCTCCGATAGGCAGTTGGCTGTCGCCTATCCTTACGTGGTTGTTCTCGAACGCCTCTATACGGTCGATGTTGACAATGTGCGATTTGTGTATTCGCATGAAAGTGTCGGACGGCAGTCTCTCCTCCACGTTCTTCATGGTGCTCTTGGTGACGTAGTTCTTGCCCGTGGTGTATATCTTGATATAGTCTTTAAGCCCCTCGACGAATAATATGTCGTCGAACATTACCTTGACATTGGCGTAGTCCACCTTTATCATCATGTAGTTGTCGTCCGGGGTGTGTTGCTCGGTGTTGGAGCTGTCTCATATAGACATCTGACGCTGCCGACGAATAGG
>CAMWRR010000064.1 GCA_947176715.1 uncultured Rikenellaceae bacterium
CTTTTTTTTAATAAAATCATAAACAATTTAAAATGTTTCACAAAAACGGGTGTATGTCTTTTTTTTCGCCCCCCTACTTGTAGGGGGGGGGGGTAAATCCTTGTTTTTCAGCGACAAGCGAGGCCGCTCCCGTAAAAATCGAGTCTGAGATAGCTCAGACCAGAACGATTACCGGTAAGGTAGTCGACCAGAAAGGGCAACCGGTTATCGGTGCCACGGTCATCGTTCAGAACACCTCGCGCGGCGACATCACCACGGCGGACGGTTCGTTCCGCGTAGAGGGCGTCAAGGTAGGCGACAACCTCGAAGTCGCATTCATCGGCTACGTCACCAAAATCATTCCCGTTGGCACCGAGACCAACATCGACATCACCCTCGAGGAGGATGCTCTTAAAGTGGAAGACGTGGTAGTCGTAGGTTTCGGTACTCAGAAGAAGGTCAATCTTACCGGCGCCGTCGCTGCCGTCGACAGCGAAGAGCTTCTCAAACGCCCGGTAGCCAACGTACAGCAGATGCTTCAGGGGCAGATTCCGGGCCTCAACATCTCGGTGGCATCAAGCAAACCCGGTGACGAAACCATCACAATGAACATACGAGGCGCAGGCTCGTTCGGCGCAGGTTCCACACCCTTGGTGCTCATCAACGGCGTAGAGGGTTCGTTGAGCGACATAGACCCCAACTCGGTAGAGAGCGTTTCGGTACTGAAAGATGCGGCATCGGCCTCTATCTACGGTTCGCGTGCGGCCAACGGCGTAATACTCGTCACCACCAAAAACGGTACCGGCACCCGCGAAAAGTTCTCGGTGACATACAACATGAACATAGGCTTCCACACGGCCACCCGGCTCTACGACGTAGTCACAGACCCCGTAGAGTACATGGAGCTGAAGAACTTGGCCCTGACCAACTACAACTCATCGAGAATGAAGCTCTATACGGACGCGGAGATAGACCTATACCGTAACCGTACCGACGCCAACGACCCGCTCGGCAAATACACCGGCTTCGACTGGATAGACTACATGTTCCGCACCGCTACCGTTCAGAACCACAACATAGGCATAGCTGGCTCGATAGAGAACACCTCGTACAACCTCAACCTCTCTTACATGAATCAGGAGGGTACCATGCGCGGATACGGCTACAAACGTTACAACGTCACCGCCGCCATTCAGTCGCAGGTAAAATCGTGGTTCAAGATAGGCGCCAACATCTCTATGATGTACGGCAACCGCAAACAGCCGTTCAACAACAACCAAGACGCATTCCTCTCCACCCTCGCACAGGCTCCCACCTACAAACCGTGGTTGGTAGACAGAGTAGGCGCTAACGGCGAGAGACTATGGACCGGCTGGGCATTCGACAACGAATACGAGTATGCAGGCTCCAACAAGAACCAGGCGGCCGTAGCGGAGAACTCGTTCCTCAAAGCGAGAACTTTCCGTGTAGACGCACAGGCATACTTCGACGCCCAGATAGTCAAGGGGCTGACATGGCATACCAAAGCGGCCGTACGTTACAACGGCTACGACTCCAAGTCATGGAGAAACAAGATTCCCGTTTACAACTACCTCACAGGCGAGGAGCAGAAATATCTCGACACGGGCGTTCCCGGATCGTTGTCGGTAAGCTACAACAACACGCTCTACTCCAACCTTTACACATTCCTCCGTTACGACTACGCGAGCCGAAACGAAGCCCACAGCTTCTCAATCATGGCCGGTTACAGCCAGGAGGATTACGGTTACCGTACCGTAACTGCGGGCCGCAGCGACTACAACCATCCTCTCTACGAGCTCAACGCGGGCGGCACAGGCAACCAGACCAACAGCGGCTCGTCGTACTCATGGGCCCTCATGTCTGCATTCGGTCGCGTTAACTACAACTTCAAGGAGCGTTACCTCGTTGAGGCCAACGTACGTTACGACGGTACTTCACGTATCGCCAAAGACAACCGTTGGGGTGTGTTCCCTTCGTTCTCTGCCGGTTGGCGTCTTACCGAGGAGCAGTTCATGAAAGATCTGAACCTCTCATGGCTCAACAACGTCAAATTCCGCGGCTCGTGGGGTCTGCTCGGTAACCAGAATATCATCAACGCCAGCGGCTCTTCAGACTACTATCCCTATTTCGCGTTGATAGCGCTCTCTTATCCCTACTCTTTCGACAACGCCACCATATCTTCGGGTGCCGTGCAGAATGCTGCCATAAACAGCAACATCAAGTGGGAGACCACCGCATCGGGCGACTTCGGTATCGACCTGCAGCTCTTCCGCGGCCTCAACATCACATTCGACTGGTATAAGAAACGCACCTACGACATTCTCCGTGCCGCACAGGTATCAAATCTGCTCGGCATGAGCGCGCCCGTCATAAACGACGGCGAGATGACCAACACCGGCGTCGAGTTCATGATAGGCTGGAACGACCGCATAAAAGAGGGCGTAATGAAAGATTTCGGCTACAACGTCAACTTCTTCATAACCAAAAACAAGAACAAACTCGTCAAATTCGGCACCACCGAATACGGTTACAACAGCCAGGGAAACTTCATCACCAATATCTACCAAGAGGGACTCCCCTACGGTCAGTATTGCATGTATGAGGCCGTAGGCATATACGAGAGCGACGCACAGGTGGCGGAACGCGTCATCAACGGCGTAAACGTGGCTCCCTATAACAGCGCGGTACGTGCAGGCGACGTGATATACCGCGACGTCAACGGCGACGGTATGATAGACGAAAACGACCTCGTGATACAGGACGGATACTATCCCAAATTCAACTACACCGTCAACCTCGGCTTCGAGTGGAAAGGCGTAGACGTATCAATGATGCTTCAGGGCGTGGCAGGCGCCAAATATTTCGAGTGCGGTTACATGGGCTTCGGCGTAGTACCCTTCGCACAGGGTTCGGCTCCCACCAAAGACTATGTCGCTGGCATGTGGACCGAGGAGAACCCCGTAGGTGCCAAATGGCCCCGCATAGCATACGACAAGATGGGCGGTAACAAGAACTGGGTTGCCAGCACGCTCTATCTTCAGAACTCGAGCTTCTTCCGTCTGAAGAACCTTACCGTAGGCTACACCATACCCAAGAACATAACCCAGAAGATCGGCGTTCAGAAATTCCGCGTCTACTTCTCCGGCGACAACCTCGCGACCGCTACCAAGTTCAAAGGGCTCGACCCCGAGCGTTACAACGACGGTTACTCGGTGGCCTACCCCATCAGCCGTATATGCTCGTTCGGTATCAACCTTCAATTCTAACAGAGGTATTTAATCTTAAAAAGAATCTATTATGAAAAAAATAATATTTCTGGCGTTAGGGTGCTCTCTGTTACTGGCTCCCTCTTGCAAGGACTATCTGCAGAAGAACCCGACAACCTCCCTTACCGAGGCGGTATTCTGGCAGACCAAGAGCGACTTCGACATGGCGCTCACAGGCTTGTACAACTTCATGAAAGGCTACGGTAACTGGTACAACTCCACTACATACGCCTACTCGTACGGCTTCTTCGGCTCTATCCGATCGAAGATGGAGGACCTCTCGGACAACGGCGTGGGCGGTAACTATGCCGACCAGGTGGAGGATATTCTTCAGGACGCGTTGACCCCGGCCACCGGCGGTTATGTGAGCAACATATACCAGTTCTGCTACATGGGTATCGCCCGCAACAACACCTTCCTCGAGAAACTGGACGAGCACAAGAACCTTTTCACCGTTCAGGAGTATAACAAATACAGGGGCGAAGCTCTCGCAATCCGCGCCATGTATTACCACTATCTCTACACGTGTTACGGTGCGGTGCCTATCGTAAAAGAGGTTCTCACCGTAGACAACATGTACAAGGAGAAATCGACCAAAGAGGAGGTATATCAGGCCATCGTCGACGACTACACCGAGGCTATAACACTGCTCCCCGACGGTCTATCTTACAAACAGGATGCCGGCCACATGACCAAATACGCCGCTATCGCTCTCCGTGCCAAGACAAGGCTCTACCACGCATACGACGAAAAGGGCGTTGCCAACACCACGGAGATGGCTAACATACTCACCGAGCTGAAACAGATCCCCGACGGCGTATATTCGGTGGAGGCGGACCCCCTGACAAACTTCCATGCCGACACTCAGGAGAACTCTAACGAGATAATGTTCTCATCGAAGTTCCTCGCGCCCACCATGCGTAACCAGATGGACCTCTACTACGGCGACTGGTGCGAGGTGGCCCCCACCCGTGACCTCGTCTACGCATTCCCCAACGCCGACGGCACTCCATACGTGCCCGACCCCGAGCTCGAAAAGAAGATAGCCGACACCAGCGCGACCGTCAGAACGGCAGCCTTGGACAAGCTCTTCGAGAATCGCGACATGCGTCTGAAGAAGTTCATCACCCACAGCAACCACTGGGACTTCACGGAGTATATACCTACCGACGCGGACAACGTTCGCACCACCACAGTGATAGCAGCTACCCACTTCAACGTATTCAAGCTCGTAACCCCCAGAAAGAACGACCAGAAATGGGACTACGACTGGTACAGCGAGCAGGACATAGTGCTCATGCGTTGGGGCGACGTGCTCCTCATGAAGGCCGAGGCGGCATACGAGTCTGGCAACCCCACCGAAGCCATGGGCTACATCAACAACCTGCGCTCACCGCGAGGCATAGTTGCACTCACCTCTATCGACCGTGACATTCTCCGCAACGAGATACGTATAGAGACCTGTCTCGAGGGACAGCGTTACTTCGATATGAAACGTTGGAGAATCCTCGACAAGATGAACGGCAAACCACGCGACCCGGCAATGGTAGGCTCGTTCAAGGTAGTCATCAACCCCGCCCACTTCGACTGGCCCATACCTCTCAACGAGATTATCAAGGCTCAGGAGAACGGCGTAAATCTCGAACAGAACCCCGGCTATACAGCCAAATAATTACCTGTGTAAACTGTTTTTCGGAAACCTCCGCGAATATCGCGGAGGTTTTTTGTAACCCGCAATCAGAGCGGCTTCAACGGCACGATGTCTTCAGCGACATCGTGCCGTTTTTATATGTCACCCTCCTTAAACGGAGAACCTTTTATCGGCAACCGAACTTGAGTAAATCGCATTCGACCGACCAATATTTGAGCTTACGGAAACTAAAACATATATCGCATAACAAAAGGCATTCACAATAGATCCTGCATAATCTACAATCTCTAAAAACATAAAAAACACTATGAAAAAAAACGAAACAAACAGAGCCCCCATCGTCCGTTTCATACTCGACATGTCGGAAGAACGGCTCGCGACCGGACGGACATCGAGCCATCACACTTACAAAGCGTTAGTCGCCGCACTCTCCCGGTTCGGTTGTCCGGGAAGCATGACTATGGACGACATCACGCCGGACTACATCAAAAGGTTTATATGGTTCATGAAGAGCGAGGAGCTGAGTCCCAACACCATAGCCCTGTATATCAGGCTATTCAAGTCGGCGTACAACACCGCTGACGAGCAAGAGCTGATTCATACGGCACGAAACCCGTTCAGAAACATACGCATAAAGACGGAAAAGACCGACAAGCGGGCTATCGACAAGAAGAGCATGACCCGATTGCTCAACCTCGATCTGTCGCACTCCTATTCCCTTTCGTTATGCCGCGACCTGTTTCTGTTCAGCTTCTTCGCCCGAGGCATGCCCTTCGTAGACACCGTATTCTTACGCACCAGCGACCTAAAGGGCGACACCATAACATACCGCAGGCGCAAAACAGGACGCAAAATGACCGTCAAAATATCCGCAAGACTGCGAGCCATCATCGAAAGGAGATCGCCCTCCAAAGGCTACATCTTCCCGATACTCGACCCCGACTCCGACACCCCGCTATACACGCAATACAAAACCGCCCTACGCTCCCACAACCTAAACCTCGGACGTCTGTCGCAGATGGCCGGCATCGACCGGAGGTTCACCTCCTACGTGGCGCGACACTCATGGGCCACCATAGCCAAAAACAGCGGCATACCGGTATCGGTCATAAGCGAAGGACTCGGACACAGCGACGAAAAGACCACCAACATATATCTCGACTCGTTCAAAGACGACACCGTAGACCGTGCCAATGAGATAGTTACCGACTTGGACTCGGACGAAAAACACCTCTTTATGAATTTTTAGGCAATCCTATTTCGTCAAAAACAAAAAGTTCCACGACTTAGGTCGTGGAACTTTCTATAAAGAATTAGATGGAGTCAACCTAAATTAGTTGCCGGTAGGGTTGTTGTAACCGGGGTTCTGAACGAGGTCAACGCCGTTGTCTTTTGCAAGACGTATTTCACTGTAAGGTATGGGCCAGTCGAAGTGAGCGGGGTTGACCTTAACGGTGATAGAGCTGTTGGGATCCTGTTTCTTACCGTTCATCTTGCCAAGGATTCTCCAACGTTTCATGTCGAAGTAGCGCAGACCCTCGAAGCAGGTCTCGATACGGATCTCGTTACGGAGAATATCCCTGTCGATATCGGTAAGGGCCTGAATACCGCGCTGAGTACGAAGATCGTTGATGTAACCCAGTGCAGCGCCTGTATTGCCAGACTCGTATGCCGCCTCGGCCTTCATGAGGAGCACGTGAGCCCAACGCATCAGCACAACGTCCTGATCGCCCTGATAGCCATAATCGTAATGCCAAATCCAGTATGCTCCGTTGCCATAATAATCTAAAGGCAGATTGACGAGTTTGAGCACATCAAACTGAGTAGAGGATAAATCCTGATTCCAAACCGAAATGGAAGAAACCGGTGCATTCGATGACGGATAGTCAGAGAAATCATATATACCGCTATGAGTGATAAATTTCGCAAGACGCGGGTCACGACCGGTAAAGATGCTTGCAAGATCGGCGTCCGTCAACCTCTCTTTGGTGTCGAGACCTGCCGCGGGTACGTATTTGCTACCGTCCGCATTGGGGAATGCAAATACGAGATCACGTGTAGGCTGAACCGTTTTCCAGTTACCAATGAAAAGGTCTATCTGGTTAATGTATGTAGGTTTAAGGAACCTTAACGAGAACATTATCTCAGGACATGTTCTCTGAGCAGGAGAGCGGAAGTTGTTAAGTACATTGGGTGCCAACGAATATGACGCGGTAATCTGGTCCAACTCGGTAAGGATCTGAGCCATCTCTGTAGGATTAGCTGTTCCGGTCTCATCGTAAGCGTGGTAGAGACGGGTTCTCGCACGGAAAGCTCTTACAGCGTCGGCTGTTATGTGACCGGGAGCGGCCAGATAGTTCTGTCCGGCAGGAAGAAGAGCTATCGCATCGGTATAGTCGTCGATGATAGTTTTGTACACCTCCTCTTTCGTAGACTTCTCCTTGTACATACCCACGCCGTCGTCGTATGCGAGCGCCTCTTTTACCACGGGCACCGCACCGTAGCATGTGTAGAGGTAGTGGTACATAAGACCGCGCAATGCGAGAGCCTCACCTCTGTACTGATCTTTTCTTGCAACAACATTAACATCTTGATTCTCTTCAAGTCTGTCGAGGAAAATGTTGATGCGCTCTATGGCAGCGTAGCAATAGCTGTAAGCCGCACCCACCATACCGGGCATGTTCTCCGGCGATATGATGTCTTCGAGATATTCGTTCTGACCGGCATAGTTATTATTGCCGCCGTAAGAGTTGTCAGAGAAGTTATCGAAGAACGCGTTGAATGTAGTAAGGAAATTGCTTGATACACTATAACTCTGAGTATAATTGCTTCCACCTCTCAACTGAGCGTAGATTCCGGTCAACGCCTGATCGAAATGGGTCGTATTCTGCCAGAACGTTGCATCTGTGGGCGAAGATGTCGGATCTTTCTGCAAGAAGTCTTTACAAGAGGGAGTAAAGAGCAGAGAGCACCCTAACGCCAAAAACAATATTTTTTTCATAATCGATTCTTTTTTAATGTGTTTCAACACGTCAATGTTAGAACTGGAGGTTTACACCGAATGAGCAGATACGGCTTATGGGGTAGTCCATACCGAACATGCTGCCGCCACCCATACTACGCTCGGGATCGAGACCGTCGAATTTGGTTGCGGTAGCGAGGTTGTCACCCGAGAAGTAAACGCGGAATTTCTGAACGCCGATCTTCTGGGTTATGTTCTTGGGAATGGTGTAACCGACAGTAAGGTTCTTGAGACGCAAGAAACCTGATTTTTTCAGATAGAACGTGCTGTTTACGTTGTTTCTGTAGATTGTCTCACCTGCATCATAATACATGCGGGGATATTTGGCGCCTACAGTATTATCCTCGGTCCACATACCTGCTACGTATGCACGTGTGGGAGCGGCACCCTGTACGAAAGGCGTAGACACGAAGCCCATGTAACCGCGGTCGTAAGTCTTGCGACCTGCGCGGCCCTGAAGCATCATAGAGAGGTCGAAACCTTTCCAGTCGAAGCCGAGGTTGACGGTGTAGCTGAATTTCTCGTAGTAACCGTCGAATTTGAGGCGGTCGTCGTCATCGATAATACCGTCGCCGTTTACGTCACGATAGATGATGTCACCGGCCTGTACCTTGCTGTCGATAGGAGCTATCTTGTAGCCGTTGTATTCGCGAGAGGCTACCTGCGCATCGCTTTCGTAGATACCGAGTGCCTCATACATGTAGTACTGGCCATAGGTGCTACCCTCCTCGAATATCATGTAGGGGGTAGAGTGCTCACCCAAGTAAGAGTACTGAGTGGTACCGTATTTAACGAGCTTATTCTTGTTTTTGGTTATGAAGAAGTTCACATTGTAACCGAAATCTTTCATTGCGCCGTCTTTGATACGGTCATTCCAGCTTATCATGAACTCTACACCGGTATTGGTCATCTCGCCGTCGTTGATATAAGGAGCGCTCAAACCGAGAATTATAGGTACCTGGGCGCGACGGAGGATATCGTAGGTACGTTTCTTATACCAGTCGAAAGTGATGTTAAGACCACGGAAGAGCTGCAAATCGATACCGAAGTCACCGATAGCGGTGGTCTCCCATTTGAGTTTGCTGTTGACAGCTGCTGTCTGAGCGGCACCTGCAGAGATATTGACTTTATCGAAAGAGTAGTTCTGACCTAAAGCAATAGTTGCCTGATAGGGATAGGTACCTATATCCTGGTTACCGAGAAGACCCCATGAACCGC
>CAMWRR010000065.1 GCA_947176715.1 uncultured Rikenellaceae bacterium
CGTCAGATGTGTATAATCGACAGGAACACAGCACGGTACTCCTCGCCCACCGGCAGCTTCATAAGTCTGAGGTGCAGATCGTTAAGGTCGTTTATAAGGTGCAGCGTATGGTCTATGTGGCCTATTTGCTCCTTGCCCTCCTCGCGCATGAGGGCGGCAAGATCGAGATACCAGCCGAGAGCCTCTCTCTTTTGGGCCTCGTCGATAGAGTCGTTGCCCTCCAGAAGGGTGGCGTATATCCTGTCGGGGTCGAAACGACATGCGCGTAACAGATCTTCGAGCTGCCATATATACAGTATGTACTCGGCAATGTTTTCCTTACGTATCCTGCGTGCTATGAACATGTTGTAGTGTTTATTATAAGAGGTCTGCGATTTACTGACGGCCGTCTTTCCGTATTTTCAAGCCTAATAGCCGATTAGACAAATGGACGAAAGAGGCCTCAATAAAAGTTCCGACTAAATATCCTCATCATCCTCATCGAAAAAGTCGTCCATAAGCGAATCTATCTCGCGTCGCTCCTTTTTGGTCGGACGTCCGGTACCGCGGTCACGGGCCAAAGTCGGCATAACCTTCACCGTCAGCTTGAGCAACTCCTCCTCGGGTGTGAGGTTTTCGGCGTGAAGAGGCACGTCTTTGGCGCTCACACGCGACCCCAATGGCGTCAGCACACGGAAAGTATAGACTACCGGCGGTCTCTTTACCGTAACTATGTCGCCCGCCTTGACCTCGCGCGACGGCTTGGCCACGACACCCTCTACCGTTATCTTGTTGCTCTTGCATGCCTCGGCGGCCAACGACCGCGTCTTATAGGCACGTATCGACCAGAGCCATTTGTCTATGCGTACACTCCTCTCGTCCGACATATCGGTAATGTTTGTCAGTTTATGGTTGGGCGACCACAAAAAGCGGATTCCGTCTGCGACACCTTCGCCCGGATAACCCCAACCGCTACTTCTTATTATAAAGATTCATCGTCCGTTCTATGCCTATGGTAGCGAATCCGAGTATCGCGCCGACAGCCTGTTCTATCCGTTCGGGCAGTGCCGCAGCCTCATCGGCGGTCCACTCCCCGAGCACGTGATCGACCTGCATACCTTTCGGGAAATCGCCGCCTATGCCTATGCGCATACGGGGATAGTCGTTGCGGCCCAGATGTTCGTTGATGTTTTTGAGTCCGTTGTGTCCGCCGTCGCTCCCCTTGGTGCGTATGCGTATGGAGCCGAACGGGATGGCTATGTCGTCCACCACCACGAAGAGATTCTCGGGCCCTATCTTCTCCCTCTGCATCCAGTACGACACAGCCTTGCCGCTCAGATTCATGTATGTGGAGGGCTTCAGAAGCACGAGCGTGCGTCCCTTGTGGCGCACTTCGGCAACATCGCCGTAACGGTCGGTCTTAAAAAGAGTATTGGACGCCTTCGCGAGGGCGTCCAACACCTTGAAACCTATATTGTGGCGGGTGTCGGCGTACTCTTTGCCGATATTGCCTAACCCAACTATCAGATATTTCATCTATATAGGTATAGAAACTATTTGTTCTCGGCGGCAGCCGCAGCGGCACCACGTGCGGCACGCGTCATCTTGACGGCGCATATCGCGGTAGTCGCGGGGGTGAGGATAGTAAGACCGTCGAACTGCACGTCGCTCACGAAGATAGATTTACCGAGCTCCAGAGAGGTGACATCTATGTCGAGAGTGTCGGTGAACTTGTCTATGATGCCCGATACTTTGAGCTTGCGTTTAGACAGAAGCATCTTACCGCCCTGACGCACACCCTCCGATACGCCGGTCAGACGTACGGGTATCTCTATGGTGACGGGGTGTTTGTGGTCTACTCGGTAGAAGTCGATATGAACCACAGAGTCGCTTACCGGGTGGAACTGCACTTCGCGCATCACAGCCGGCTCGGTTTTACCGTCGATATTGATGTTGATGAGGTAAGAGTTGGGCGTGTAGACGATTTTACGTATATCCGCCTGATCCAATGTGAAATGAACGGTGGGACCGTTACCGTAGATGACGCAGGGCACCTTACCCTCTTTGCGTTCGGTTTTCGCCTCTTTCTTACCGAAGGTCGTACGTAACGAACCGTTGATCTCGATAGTCTGCATTTTAAAAAAGTAGTTTAAGTTACCGGCGCTACTCCATAAGCTATCCCTCAAAGCGGGGCGTTCTTCCTTCCATCGCGCCATTACGGCCGCAAAGGTATGTCAAAAAGGCAAATAAAACAAATTTATTCTCTATTACGGCACCCACACCGTCTCCTCCGCGCCGACACCAAGGCATATATAGCGTCCCAAAACATAGAGATAATCGGAGAGCCGGTTGATATATCGCATCACCTCCTCGTCGACCTCCTCCCTCTCGGCCACCCTGACGGCGCACCGTTCCGTTCTGCGCGCCACGGTGCGGCAGATATGCGAGTAGGAGAAGAGCGGATGGCCGGTGGTAAGCGTGAAATATCTCACCTCCGGCAACAGCGAAGACATTCTGTCGATGGCATCTTCGAGCATGGCGGTGCGGTCGGACCCGAACGGAGGCAACATCTTGCGGCCTTTGCCGTCGGATGCCAGATAGGCCTCCACGCTCATAAGGTCCACAACTATGGTCTGTAGCTCCTTGCATTCGGCGGCCAATGTCTCGGCGCATCTGTCGCGTGCGATAAGGTCGTGCAGATAGGATATGTGCGCCTGAAGCTCGTCGGCGGTGCCGTACGCCTCCAAACGCAAATCGGCTTTCGACACCCGGGTACCTCCAACCAGCGAGGTGGTGCCGGCATCGCCTGTCTTGGTGTATATCTTCATATCGGCGAAATGTTTTTGACGGGTCAGAAACGCATCTTGTAGCTCTGCTTGCTCAGATATCTGTCGAAGATGACGAGTGCAAGGTGGTAGAGGTCGATACATACCGCATCGTAATCCTTGAGTATGTGGTGCCACACCGAGTGGCGGTCGGTGGTGGCGTAGATGCCTGTAATGACGACGCACACGCGTTTGTCGAGACCGCCTATCCTTTCGGCCAGCGCATCGAGACTCTCGCCCGATATCTCCTCGGACAATACGAGCATATCCTCTCCGTCATAGCTCTCCGCACCTATGGCATAACTGGTGAAACCCAGATAGTTGTACACGCGGCCGATACGACCTATGCGCGACTCGGAGAGCCCCAGTGCAGCCAGATCGCGCCTCAGGGCCGGATCTATCGACATGTCGCGGTTACGCCTGTGCGACATAAGCGCCTCGCGCACCAGATTATAGGTAAAGGGCGAGTGGACGTCGTGTCCGCGCCAGTGTCTGACCCTCAGCAGATACTTGACACGGGTGTATCGCTTGAATACATCGTCCTTTACGCGGAGATTATACACCGGCAACCGGACGCTCTTCACACCCATTTTACGACGTGCTCTCGAAATAACATTCATTGTTTGCAATATTTTTCTCGGGTGTAAAGATACTGCATTTATTCTTAAATACCGCTGTCCGGCAAAATTTATATCCGCCCAAAGGCCCGGGCCGGGCGAGGCTACGGAGGCAGGAGACAACCTTATTCCGGCCCGAAGAGCAACGGCCGGCGGACCGCTTATCGCAGGCCATGCGCAGGGGGAGGCGTTTTTACATAGCAACATATCGGAACATGGCGCGATTTTTGCTCACCGAAACGGAAACACATATTACTCATCGCCTGGAAAGGACATAAAACACTCCGTTATGGACAACTCTTTTTTCGTACTGTCTAAGCAACAGGTAGATATTTCGCTTTTCGATATATGCACATGGGATTTCGAGAAGAGCAACAGTTTTCTCGAGATGGGCATGGAGATAGCCAACTACACGGAGAGGCATCTCGACATGCTTCTGGCCGTTCCTCTGATAAGCTCCGCCGACACGGTAAAGGACCTGCTGCCGGTAATAGCCCGCGACCCCAAGACGAGCCGCTTCATATTCAACGACCGTGTGGAGAGCTTCGACCCCATAGACGGGTCGCTTTCAAACGGCGTAAACATAACTTTCGAGGATAACGGCGCCATGACCATTCTTCCTGCCGTCGACATAAAGACCGATGCTACGGCCGGCACCATATCGTTCTCGTGCGACATACCGCAATCGGCCGCCGGACGCATATACATGAGGATACTGATAGTGACCGACCTGCCCACCATAGCGCATGTGCACAACGGCATAGCCAAGGCCACATACCTCTACGACATAAAGCTGAACGAAAAGCGCAATCTGCCCGACAACATACAGCACCTGACAGAGACGGGCTTCCGTATATGCCGTGTAGCGGAATGCACCTGCCAGCACATTGTCCCAAAAATGTACGACATAGCGTTCGTCGACGGCAGTATGCTCAAGAACATACGCACCCTCGAAGAGGCCTTTTTCGCCATATTTCTGCCGGAGAGAAAAGACCTCAACACCGACGCCTACATGATAGTGACCAACAGCAGCAAGAACAAGGACAGCCACACATTCTTCACCGTCTTCGACAAGGAGACGATAGGCACCAAGCAGATAGTATTCGCAATAGGCGCCGACATACTCTGCAACCTGTTGTTCGCCGCCGGCAGCGTACGCACCATCAAGAAGACCATCAACTCCGAACTCGAACTCCTGAACGAGATACCGTTTGAATTTTGGGCCGCATGCGTCATATTCGTCATTGTGGTGATAGTATTCTTCGGCGGACGCATAAAGATACCGTTGCTCAAAGGCAAGAAGCTCACCATAAAGATATAGAACGGCACGATTTATGTTAATTACGTTTCAACAAAAACAACAATATCATGAAAAAACTATTGGCATCCGCATTCGCCCTACTGGCGGTTACATTCTCGGCAAAGGCTGGCGACGACAAACCCATCACGGTAAAACAGTTGCCCGTCGCATCGCAGAACTTCATCAAACAACATTTCGCCGACCGTAAGGTGGCCCTCGTCAAAGAGGAGACCGACTTTTTCGTCAAATCGTACGAGGTGACATTCGCCGACCTGTGCAAGATAGAGTTCGACAGCGAAGGACAATGGACAGACATAGAGTGCAAACAGGGCTACGTCCCCACATCGGCCGTTCCCGCACACATAAACGATTATGTCAAGGCCAACTACCCCGACCGTAAAATCAAAAGCATAGAACGCGAACGCAGAGGTTACGAAGTCGATCTCACCGGCAATGTCGATCTCAAATTCGACACCGCATTCAATATCATTGACATAGATGCGGACTGACAAGCCCGTGACATTTTAAGGAGGCCGTGTAAAGACACGGCCTCTTTTGTTTCTACTGATTGTCCCGCAGGTGTCCGACCCTACGCCCGTTGCGATACGCGCACAAGACTCTGAAAGACACATTTTTATCGGGCGACGACAATTCTACACGACTCCGTATCGGCAAGACGTGCCCAATCAACCACACTCGCAATATATCAACGCCTTGGCATACGCCGACATGCGACATCACGGCCGCATCGACCCCCGGCGCCACTACACCGCCCCCGATATTTTCACCGCCCCTACCGGTTATTAACGGCTTAATAACTATCTTTGAGACCGGAAACAATGCTTCGATATGCGTAAAAGTATAACGGTAGGTGTAAGCGGAGGTGTCGACAGCGCCGTCTGCGTCATGATGCTCAAAAAGGCGGGCTACCGCGTCACGGGCGTCATGCTCGGCATGTACGGAGACGACGGGGATGCCGCCGCCGACCTCTCCGCCAAGCTGGGGATACCGGTAATATACCGCAACGTAAGCGACAGATTCGACGAAGCGGTCATCACACCCTTCATAGACGGACTCATGTCGGGGGCCACGCCGTCGCCATGCACCGTATGTAACCCCGCCGTCAAGTGGAGGGAGCTGAAAGCCGCAGCCGAAGAGAGCGGGGCCTCCATGTGGGCCACAGGGCACTACTGCCGCATAACGGAACACAAGGGCAAACGCTACGTCACACGCGGGGTCGACCCGGTAAAGGACCAGTCGTACTACCTGTGGCGACTCGACGACGAACTTCTCGCCGGGGCCTGCATGCCGTTGGGCGAATGGCTCAAAAGCGACGTAAAGGCAATGGCGGCAGAGCTCGGGCTCGGCGATATCGCATCGAAACGCGAAAGCATGAGCGTGTGTTTCTTCGGCTCGGGCGGCTATGCGTCGCTTCTTAAGGAGAGGTGCGACATGAACGCTATCGGCGAAGGTCCCGTGTGCGACGCATCGGGACGTACAGTAGCCCGGCACAAAGGCTTTCCGTTCTACACCATAGGCCAGAGACGGGGGCTCGACATACCCGCAGGCACATGCGTGACCCGCATAGACGCCGCCGCCAACACCCTCTACATAGGCCGTCCCGACGAGCTGTACACATGCCGCATCACCCTCGGCGACACATCCGTACGCGATACCGACGAGTTCTTCTCATCCGACAGAATGACGTTATCGGTACGCGGAATAGGGCGCAACCCCGAGGGGTTCGTAAGCGTCCGTAAAGAGGGCGACAGAGTGGCGGTGGAGATGGCAGGCCGCGGCGCGTGGGCCGTGTGCAAAGGACAGCCTGCCGTGTTCTACATAGACGACAGAGTGGTAGGCGGCGGCATAGTCTGCGACGAATAAAAGGATTACGATGAGAGAGATATACGACGCTATAATAATAGGCGGAGGCGCTTCGGGCCTCATGACCGCCATAGCCGCGGCCGGAGCGGGGTGCCGCGTACTGATAGCCGAGAAGATGGAGAAATGCGGACGCAAGGTACGCATAACCGGCAAAGGGCGATGCAACATAACCAACATGACCGACACCGAGACATTTCTCGGCAAGGTCAGGTCGGGAGCGCAATTCGTACGTAAAGCCTTGGAGACGTTACCGCCCGAGAGGCTCCGTCGGATGCTCGAAGAGGCGGGTGTACGCACCGTGGAGGAGCGCGGACGACGGCTATTTCCCGCGAGCGGACGGGCATTCGAGGTGGCCGACGCATTGGTAAGAATGGCCGGGCGGGCCGGAGCCGAGATAGTGTATCATGCCCGGGTGACGGAGCTGGAGCGGTCGGGCGACGTATGGCACGTCATAACCGAACGTCGCGACGGCGAGCGGGTAACCCTGTCGTGCCGCAATGCGGTGATAGCCACGGGAGGGGTATCGTACAAGGCCACGGGCTCCACTGGCGACGGCTACCTGTTGGCGCATCGCTTGGGACACTCCATAGTGCCGCTCAGACCGTCGTTGGTATCGCTCGTGACCGACCGTCCGGTCTTCGGGCGGATAAGGGAACAGCTTCGCAACGTATCGCTCACGCTCTATGCGGATGGTGTCGAGAGAGGCGCGCAACAGGGAGAGATGACAATAGACGGCGACATTATAGAGGGACCGATAGTGCTGAGACTCAGCCGCGAGGCGGTAGACGCCCTTACCGACGGCAAGCACGTGGAGGCGGTACTGTCGCTCAAACCGGCACTCACCAGCACGCAGATAACAGAGCGCATACGACGCGAAACCGAGGCCGACGCATCGCTTACCGTGGAGGAGCTGATACGCAAGATGGCACCGCGCACCCTCGTCAGGGGCATAATGTCGACAGCCAAAGTAAAGAACAGCGACATGGCGGCCGGCATCTCCGACACCGCACGCGAGGCCATCATAAAGGCCCTCACCGCCATACCGCTACACATAACCGATTACGGAGGCTTCGACGAGGCGGTGGTGACGGCAGGAGGCGTATCGCTCGACGAGGTCGACAGCGCCACTATGGAGTCGCAAAAGGCCCCGGGGATATATCTCACCGGCGAAACGCTCGACATAGACGCCGACACCGGCGGTTACAACCTGCAACTGGCATTCTCCACAGGGTTTCTTTGCGGTATGTCGATAGCCGAAAAACGGCGCCGTCACTGACACCATCAGGCCGTTTATCGGCGGAATGGCGAAAATAATTTGCCGTATCGCACTATTTTTCATATATTTGTTTCCGACACACCGAGCTCCCCAGTAATCCGCATACGCCATGCGTCCATTACCCAAGCCCTATGTCCTGTTAAAGGGCATAAACGGCTGTATCAAGGAGCTTTTCGCCACAGGAGAGCGCACCTGCACGTTACGTCTCACAGATGTCTACGACTACATCGTCCACAAGGAACCTTTCAAGACCGAATTTCCTACACCGGAGAGTTTCAGCCGATTCATGCGCCGCATGCAGGACGAGGGCGTGGTCGTAAGGTTCATCCCCAACTGTCACGCCGACACCTCCGTATGGCACCACTACAAATGGTACTTCTACCCCCCTGCCCGCAACGTCAACCGCACCACCCTGCCGGACGACAGGAACGAGGCCGTGACGGTGCCGTGCCCTAACGACATGATGCCGTGGGGCCGACGCTTCGTGGCATCCAACGGCGTGGCCGTGCGTTCCACTCAGGAGCTGCACATAATCAACAGATTGCTGGCCGAGAAGGAGTTGGCCATATTCTACGAGCGTCCTCTCGAGATAGGCGGTCGCAAACGCTATCCCGACTTTACCGTCTACAACCGGAAGAGCGGCAGACTGTTCTACTGGGAACATTTCGGCATGACAGGAAACGCCGCCTACGCCGACGAGATGGTCGAGAAGATAAGGTGGTACAAACGCAACGGCTACGACGACATAGCCGACGGAGGCTCCCTTATAGTGACCACATATCACGACGACAACCAATTCACAACCCTCACCGACAAGAAGATAGCCGCGATATTGGCTACCGGTACCGCATCTGCGGACGGCTCAGGCGGGGACTCTTCCGCAAACAGGAGTCAGGGGCTAAAGGGGAAGTAGATTCTTGGGGCGAACATAAAGGCAGGGAAGATTCCACAGACTCCGCCCCGCACCTCTATAGGGTTACCGAATCGGATTTATTACGCACTCACGTTAACTTTATATTGTTGTCGGTAAAATTCATCTCTGCCGGCAAAATCCGGCTCTCGCTCCTCGGACAGAATAAAACGGGATTGTGTCCGACATCCTCGCTGACGCGCGGACGGAACAAAGCGAAAGTGTGTCCGATGTCCCTTGCTGGCGTTCGGACCGCCCAAAGGAGGGAAGCTTATTAGCTGACGGTCAGGCCGCGCTGCTGTGTAATTTGATTGCGAAACGGTGCGGTGCTTTTTATTTTGACGTTATGTGCATTTG